>NZ_LT635477.1:1500000-1667712 GCF_900120335.1 Helicobacter pylori | reverse complement strand
AATCACTAATCACTAATCACTAATCACTAAAAAAGGGGGTTGGTGGGATTTGAACGGTGGTAGGAATAAAACTAAAGGAATAATATAATATGGCATACAAATAGCGACTTGGAATTTTTAAAGCGATTAAGCTCTAGCGATTTGAAAGATTTGTTTGATGCGCTTGTCTATGATGAAGATGGCACACTAAGAATGAATGAAGAATTGACAAGTTCAACAGAATACCAAAGGTATGGCCATGATTACGCCAAATACCCAAGAAGGATCGCTGAAGAATTGCAGCGTTATGGGGGCAATAGTTTTGCGAATTTTTTTAGAAACGAAGGGGTCTTATACAAAGAAATTTTGTGCGATGCGTGCGATCATTTAGATATTAATTACAATGAAAGATCTGCAACCTCTTTGATTGAGCAAAACATGCTTTCTAAACTTTTGAAAGATAGTTTAGAAAAAATGAGTGGGAGACAGATTAAAGAACTCACCCATGAATTAGGCATGACAAATATTGATAAAGTGATTGGTGAAAACAAACAAGTCCTAATCGCATCTGTTTTAACGCTGTTTAAAGCGGGCGGCTCTCATTCTTATGCGTTGGCTGTATCTGTTGCAGATGCAATGGTAAGACAAACTCTAGGGCATGGTTTATCGTCTGTGGTGGGTAAAGTAGCGCTTAAAAAAACTCTAGGCATTTTAGCTGGCCCTATTGGTTGGGTCATTACGGGAGCGTTAGTGAGCATCAATCTTGCTGGGCCGGCTTATAGGGTGACCGTGCCTGCATGCGTTTTAGTTGCCACCTTACGCAAAAAATTAAAAGCAGAACAAGAAGCGGAACAAGCAGAACAGGAAGCAAAACGGAAAGCAGAACAAGAAGCGGATAAAACTGAGAAAATGTGGTATCTGGCTATCATTTCTATCGTTCTTATCGGTCTAGCTGTTTTGGCTGTTTTTTACATGAAAGGGAAACACCATTCAAGCGATAACCCAAGCAACAACCCAAAAAGCGGTGTTGAAAAACTTAAAAACCCTAACCACAAGGATTAAAGAATAACGACACCGCTCCAATTAGCGTTTGAGGGAATTGACTGTTTGGAGCATGGCATCAGCGGTTTGAATGCTTTTAGAATTGGCTTCATAAGCCCTTTGAGCGGTGATTAGATCCGTCATTTCTTCTACCAATCTCACGTTACTAAGCTCCAAAAAGCCTTGCCTTAACTTGCCTAAGCCTTGAGAATCCGGGTTACCCACAATCGCATCGCCGCTGGCGTTGGTGATGGAAAATAAATTATCCCCCATAGAATGAAGCCCCGCCGGGTTGACAAAATTAGCCAAAGTGATTTGCCCGATCACATTAGAAGTCGTTTGCAAGCCTTGAGTCACGCTCACTGTGCCATCCACACCGATATTCACTTGCGTGGTGTCTTCGGGTAAAGTGATTTGAGGGATGAGGAGATAGCCCTCGCTTGTTACAAGATTGCCCTGCTCGTCTAGCTTGAAATTCCCGCTCCTTGTGTAAGCGGTAGTGCCATCAGGAAGCTGGACTTGAAAAAAGCCTTTACCTGTAATAGCAATATCTAAATTATTCTCCGTTTCTTTAGGGCTGCCTTGCGAAAACATTTTGGTAATCGCGCTAGGGCGCACGCCTAAGCCCACTTCCATGCCATCTGGCGATAAAGTCGTGTTGCTTGTGTTAGTGCCGGCGTATTGCATCGCTTGGTAAAACAAGTCGTTAAAATCCGCACGAGATTTTTTAAACCCGGTGGTATTGACATTGGCGATATTGTTTGAAGTGGTGTCAATGTGCGTTTGTTGGGCGAGCATCCCTGAAGTGGCGCTATAGAGAGAGCGGAGCATGGTTTTCCCTTTAACTAAACTTAACAGCCTAAAATTATAACAAAAATAAGATTAAATTTGACCAAACTTGAAACGCTTTGTTTAATAAAAAGTTTAAAAAAGGTTTAAACCTAGTCTCATGCAGAAACCTTAAACGCCTTTAGAGCTTGAAGTGAATGCGTTAGCGCTTTTAAACGCTATAAAAACCTTGTCAGTGGCATTATTTTGATTTTCTAAGCGTTTTTACAACAACATGCTTTTCATGAATAAATACGCCAGAATCCAGCTTGAAATTAGGAATTTATAGAAATTTCATTTTAAGCTTAATATCTTATTTAATGGGATTTATACTAATAGGACTATTTTATGGTACAATTCACAACATGTGTTTTTTAAAGACATTTAAAAACACTTCAAACCATTAACATTAAACCAAGAACTAATGGCTTGAACAAAAATAATGTCTCATTAAAACACGCAAAAATTCCCAAAAAAAGGAGTAAGCATGAAGCTGATCATAATCATGATAGTGCTAATGGTGATCGCAACACCACTACACTAAATACAGATTCTTAAGAGTTACCAACTCTCAAGGATTTTTTAAACCCTTTTTCTTTGAAAAGATTGTAATACGATAATCATTAAATTTAGCTTAAATAATAGCGGTTTTTTTAGATAATAATTCAGTTTAATGTGCTTTTATTCAATAATCATCTCAAATACAGATAAAAGGTTGATAAATTTTAGGGCGTTTGATTATGCACTTTCTTTTTGTATCCATTCACTCAAAAGCCTTTTTTAGTAGCGTTCTTGGCGAAATATCGGCTTTTTCTAAAGGGACAAAGCGTTTTTTTTGATAAGCCTCTAGGCTTGATCGCCCTATCATGGCGGCATTGTCGCTGCAAAATTCTAAAGGGGCTAAAACAAGCTCGCAATCAAACTCAGCGCACAAATTTTCAAACGCCTTTCTTAAAGCCAAATTTTGGCTCGCTCCCCCCACAATGCCAAAAATTTTAGGGCGTTTGATTTTAAAATAGCGTTTAGTTTGCTGGATTAAATGCTCAATAGCCGCGCTTTGAAAATGATAGCTAATCTTTTGTTTCACCTCATCGTTCAAATTATGGGCGTTTTTTTCAACCTCCAAACGCACCGCATTTTTTAAACCTGAAAAGCTAAAAGCCAGATTCGGGCTGTTTTTTAAAGGGATAGGGAACATTAAAGGCTCGTTTGGGTGCGCATAATCAAGGGCTAATTTTTCCACTATGGGGCCTCCTGGATAGCCTAAATCAAGCATTTTAGAAACCTTATCAAAACTCTCCCCAAAGCTATCGTCCAAACTCGTGGCAACGATTTTAATGTCTTCATAATCTCTAGCCTCTAAAATCAAAGAATGCCCCCCAGAAACTAGCAGAACGCTTAAAGGCATGCGAGTTTGTTTTTCATTGATGAATAGCGAATACACATGCCCTCTCAAATGATCTTCCAAAATCAAGGGCAAATTCAAAGACAAGCTCAAGGCTTTTGCCATCATCAAACCTTCTATTAAAGTAACGCTCAAACCTGGCTGATTAGTGATAGCGATGGCTTTAAGTTTAGAAAAATCCTTATTCAAGCTTATTTTAACGCGTTCTAATAAAAGCGGCAAATTCTCAGCATGCAAGCGCGATGCAAGCTCAGGCACAACGCCCCCATAAGAGCTGTGGTGCTTTTCTTGAGAGATTTTAAAATGAGCGATAAGTTTGGCGTCCTCTATTCTTGTAAGGGCTAAAGAGCTGTCATCGCAAGAACTTTCAATGCTTAAAATCATGTCTTTATCTTTTGGTGTTTTTGCTTGAATTATACCTTGTTAGCAACACTCTAAAGCCTTTAAACCAAAAACTAATGAGCGCTATTTTTTTAATCCTTTTTAATCCTTTTTAATCCTTTTTAATCCTTTTTAATCCTTTTTAAAATTAGGCAATTTGTTTCATCGTTTTGTAACTGGCCAAGCCTAAGAAATCTTATTGAACAAAGTTTATTGGTATAAAAAAGTGAATTGATAAAAATACCCATGAATGGGAAATTAAATACTTGGCATAAAGAATAAAGAGATGAGATCTAAAATTAAAGCTTTGAATAAAATAAGCCCCCTTTTTTAGAAAAAGCCTTTAAGCCAAGTATTTGATCGCATTCAAATAGCTTTTATGGTTCGCCTTATTTTGGTAAGCAATATCAAACGCTGTGCCGTGGTCAGTGGAAGCGCGTAAAATGGGGGCGTTCAAACTCACATTGATGCTTTCATCAAAATAGAGCGCTTTTAAAGGGGCTAGCCCGACATCATGGCTCATGCTCACATAAAAGGGGGTTATTTTGCGTTTATTAGGGGCAAAAGCGCTATCAGCCGGCAGTGGCCCTAAAAAGCATTCAAAACCTAGCGTTTGGTTGCTCTCTTGAATGGCTTTTAAAATCTTTTCATCTTCTTCCCCAAACAATCCCTCTTCGCCCGCATGGGGGTTAAAACCACACACTTGAACGATTTTGGCTTGAGTGCTTTTTTGAAACGCTAATAAAAACTTAACTAACGCTTCTACTTGAATGAGCTGAGAAACCGCGCTTAAAGGCACATGATCGCTAAATAGCCCCACAAAGAGTTTTGAACACCCAAGCATCATAATAATTTGATGATCTTTGTAGCGTTGTTTTAAAAAATCGGTATGCCCCACAAAAGGGATTTGAGCTTGTTGCCATGCGAGTTTGTTGATAGGCAAAGTGCAAATGCCATCCACTTCTTTACTATCCGCCAACTCGCAAGCCTTTTTAAAACTCTCAAAGCTATACGCCCCGCTTTGAGCGCTGACTTTGCCTATCGTGCTAGAGTTCAATAAGGGTAAGGGGGCATCAATAGCGATCGCATTGAGCGTTTTAGTCTCATAAGCGTTATGAAGCAATTGATTGGCTCGCTCTAAAAGTTCGCTATGAACGAGATACAACGGCTCACAAATCGCGCTCACTTCCTTATGGCTTTTTAAGATCAATTCTAAGCCTACGCCTTGAATATCCCCACAGCTGATCGCGATTTTCTTTTTAGCCATTTTATCGCTTGATGAGTTGCGCCATTTCTAAAATCGCTTTTTCTAAACCCACTAAAACCGCTTTTGAAATCACGCTATGCCCGATATTAAGCTCTCTTAAAGAGGGGATTTTTAGCAATTCTTTCACGTTAGAGTAATTCAACCCATGCCCAGCGCACACCACAATTCCCATAAAAAACGCTTCTTTGCTCATTCTCCTTAATTGCAAAAAGGCGTTGTGCAATTCTTCTTTCAATTCTTTGGGGCATTTGTCTTTGAGCGCGCTAATGGCATGGATTTGATTGTTAGCGTTAGAATATAAAGCGTTGTGCAAATTCGCATACACCCCAGTGTGGAACTCCACCTGCTTGACTTGATGCTCCTTTGCAAAATGCAGAGCGTCTTTTAAAGGATCAACAAACAAAGACACCTCAATGCCTTTATTGTGATACGCTCTAATAACTTCCCCCAAACCCTTTAATGAACAATCCAACCCTCCCTCTGTCGTAACCTCATTTCTGTTTTCAGGCACGATCGTAACCTTACTCGGCTTATTTTTTAAAGAGCATAAAAAATCAGTGATTTCAGCATTAATAGAGCATTCAATGTTGATAGGCAAAGGGCTAATTTCAAGCAGTCTCAAAACGTCTTCATTTTGAATGTGCCGTTTGTCTTCTCTTAAATGGATGGTGATTAAATCCACTTTATGGGTGTTTTTAGCGATAAACAGAGCCTCTAAAATCTCAGGCTCATAAGTCTTTCTCACTTCCCTTAAAGTAACAATGTGATCAATATTCAATCCAAAACGCATGACTATCCTTTATTTTATAATAATGATTTTTGGAATTGTAACATAAAACCCCTCCTTATGCCTATAAGATTTTGTCATCAAGCTATCTTTTAAAAATGCTATAATACCCAAAACAAAATGCCAATTAAATCCAATAAAAGTGTTGTGGGTGCTATATTTTTTAACCAGTTTATTTATTTGCTCTCTGATTATTTTGTGGTCTAAAAAATCCATGCTCTTTGTGGATAACGCCAATAAAATACAAGGCTTTCATCATGCGAGAACCCCACGAGCTGGGGGGCTTGGGATCTTTCTTTCTTTTGCGTTGGCTTGTTATCTTGAACCTTTTGAGATGCCTTTTAAGGGGCCTTTTGTTTTCTTAGGGCTATCGCTAGTGTTTTTGAGCGGTTTTTTAGAAGATATTAATCTTTCATTAAGCCCCAAAATACGCCTTATTTTGCAAGCTGTAGGGGTCGTTTGCATCATTTCATCAACGCCTTTAGTGGTGAGCGATTTTTCGCCCCTTTTTAGCTTGCCTTATTTTATCGCTTTTTTATTCGCTATTTTTATGCTGGTGGGTATCAGTAACGCTATTAATATCATTGACGGGTTTAACGGGCTTGCATCAGGGGTTTGCGCGATCGCGCTTTTAGTCATTCATTATATAGACCCTAGCAGTTTGTCTTGTTTGCTCGCTTACATGGTGCTTGGGTTTATGGTGTTAAATTTCCCTTCAGGAAAGATTTTTTTAGGCGATGGGGGGGCGTATTTTTTGGGTTTGGTGTGCGGGATTTCTCTCTTGCATTTGAGTTTAGAGCAAAAAATCAGCGTGTTTTTTGGACTCAATTTAATGCTTTATCCGGTCATAGAGGTGCTTTTTAGTATCCTTAGGCGCAAAATAAAACGCCAGAAAGCCACCATGCCGGATAATTTGCATTTGCACACCCTCTTATTCCAATTCTTGCAACAACGCTCTTTCAATTACCCTAACCCTTTATGCACTTTTATCCTTATTTTATGCAACCTGCCTTTTATTTTAATAAGCGTCTTGTTTCGTTTAAATTCTTACGCCCTCATTGTCATTAGCCTAGTCTTTATCGCATGCTATTTAATAGGCTATGCTTATTTGAGCAGGCAAGTTTTTGCCTTAGAAAAGCGAGCGCTTTAATGAAAAAACTCAAAAGTCTTTTTTTGAGCTTGCTCTTATGGGTATATCCTTTAAGGAGTGAGCCGATCAATGAGGGGGCATACATTTTAGAAGAGATTGGCGATGTGCTTAGGTTTTTGCCTATTTTTGTAGGTACGGTCAGTTTAGCGATGCGCGATTATAGAGGGTTAGGGGAATTAGCGGTCGGCACTTTGATTACTCAAGGAGTGATTTATGGCCTTAAAGGAGCTTTTAGCACCGCCCATAAAGATGGGGCTAGAGTGGGATTTGCTAAACGCCCATGCTGTAATTCCTGGAGAGGCATGCCAAGCGGGCATGCTGGGGGGGCGTTTAGCGCGGCTGGGTTTGTGTATTACCGCTATGGGTGGAAGCCGGCTCTTCCTGTGATCGCTCTTGCAATCCTCACTGACGCTAGCAGAGTGGTGGCAGGACAACACACGATCTTGCAAGTTACGATCGGCAGTCTTATCGCATGGGGGTTTGCCTATTTATTCACTTCACGCTACAAACCCAAGCGATGGATGCTCTATCCTGAAATCTCTAGCGACTTTAAAGGCAGTAGCCGCTATGGGGTGAGCTTTTCTTATCAATGGTAAAGGGATAAAATGCTAAAAAAGTTATTGCTCATTTCACTATTTTTAGGGTTTTTAAGAGCAGAGGGCGAACATTATGAAATCATCGCTGAACTTTCCAAGGCTTTTTTGAAAGCCAAAGAGGTTTTGACTGCGATCAATAAAACCTATAAAACCTGTATTGAAACCGGGCATGATCGCACCCAAATACGCCTTCAAAACGATTTTTTAGAGAATTTGTCTCAAACAGAGCAACAATTTGATGATTATTTTGAAAAGGATTTTAAAAGCGTAGGGGTTTTAAAAACCTTGCTTAAAGACATCCAATCCTTAGAAAAGTCTTCCAACAAGCTTGCATGCATTGCCCCAAAAAACGCTAAAAATTTTGAAATTTTAGAGGGAGCGATAACGCAAATCATAGGATTAGAAGAGCAGATGAATCAATTTATCAATGGCGCAAAATAAAGCCCATTTTTGCATGAGGATTTAATGGAATATTTGATCGCAAAAAGCTTTAATCCAGTGTTGAGCGATAACCTTTAAAAGCGTTTTTAAGAATTGAATTCCGCCATAAACAAAGCTTAGAAATCCCATTTAAAAAGCCAAAGCGTATTAAAGTTGGCCTTGAATATTCGTATTTGATGAGAACCAAATCCCTAATACTTATGCTTTCTCAAGCGTTTCACCACATAATCCCCCGCGCTTTGAATGATTTGCACTAAAACGATAATCACAACCACCGCGTAAAAAAGCACATCGCCCCTATAACTTTGATAGCCAATCCTAATGGCTAAATCCCCCAATCCCCCAGCCCCTAACGCTCCAGCCATAGCCGAATAGCCTATTAGAGAAATTAAAGTGATGGTGATATTATTCACTAAAGAAGGCAGGCTCTCTAAAAGCATCATTTTAATGACTTCCAAATGAGACGCTCCCAAGCTTAAAGTGGTTTCAATCTTGCCATGCTCTACTTCCATTAAAGAATTTTCAAAAAGCTTTGCGACAAAAGGAATGGCTGAAATGGCTAACGGGATAATGCTCGCGCTAGATCCAATGCTTGTGCCAATCAAAAAGTGCGATAAAGGCAGGAGCAAAATAATCAAAATGATAAAAGGGAAAGAGCGAGTCATGTTGATAGAAGTGTCTAAAATCTTATGCAAAAGGGGTTTGTTTAACAAATGCCCTTTTTTACTCACTAACAATAAAACCCCCAAAGGCAAGCCAAAAACAACCGCCAAAAAACTCGCCACAAACACCATATAAAGCGTTTCTAGCGTGGCTTGAATGAGCATTTGAGAAATCATTTTAATCCTTTAATTTTTCCACTTGCAAGCCTAAAGCGTTTAAATACTCTAAAGCCCTTTGAGTCTCTGCAGTGCTGCCTAAAAACCGCACCACTAAATACCCTATATCTTTAGTCGTAAGCTCTTCAATATTGCATGAAATGATGCTCACGTCTATTTTAAAACGCCTGATCAAATTAGAAATGATCGGCTCGTCTAAATGCTCCCCTAAAAACACGATGCGATAAACGTCTTGCGATTTCTGATCCGCATGCTCGTTTTTGATGCCAAGCAATTCTTTAGTAACGGCATGTTTAGGGTTAGCAAAAATCTCTTCCACCGAGCCTCTTTCCACGATTTCACCGCTGCTGATCACGCACATTTGATTGCACAATTCTTTAACCACTTCAATTTCATGCGTGATGAAAACGATGCTCAAGTCAAGCTTTTTTTGAATGCCGCTTAAAAGCGTTAAAATAGAATGCGTGGTTTTAGAATCCAAAGCGGATGTGGCTTCATCGCAAAGCAACAAATCAGGGCAATTCGCTAAACTCCTAGCGATCGCCACTCGTTGTTTTTGCCCGCCGCTTAGCTGTTTAGGGTAAAAATGCATTTTATCTTCTAACCCCACCAATTCCAACAATTCATGCACCCTGGATTTGATCTTATTTTTTTCCCATCGGGCGATTTCTAGAGCGAAAGCGACGTTTTCAAACACGTTTTTAGCGCTCAATAAATTGAAATGCTGGAAAATCATGCCTATTTTTTGGCGTGCTTGTTGCAATTCTTTAGGCTTTAAGTTTAACAGATTGACCCCATTGACTAAAACTTCGCCAGAACTGGGGCGCTCTAAACAATTGATCAAGCGAATGAGCGTGGATTTCCCCGCCCCTGAATAGCCTATCACGCCCAAAATATCGCCTTTTTTCAATTCCAAATTCACGCCTTTTAGAGCATGGAATCCGTTTTCATAAATCTTTTCAATGTTTTTTAATTCTACTACCATGTTATTTGACTTTTTGACTTACTTGGACATTTGCGCGTTATTTTCCACGCTATTGAGCCATAAAAACACTTGCACCACGCTTTCATACAATTCTTCAGGTATCGCACAGTCTAATCCCACCTTTAAGAGCGAATCCACCAGCATGGGGTTAGAAAAGAGCGCTATATCGTATTCCTTAGCTTTTTGAATGATCCTTTTAGCCACTTCGCCCACCCCGCTTGCGATCACTTTTGGGGCATGATCTTGCCCCATGTTATAGGCTAGAGCGGCGGCTTTTATGGTTTTATTCATCTAATACCCTAAAGTCAAAGCGTCGGCCTCATTCCAAGAGAAATTTTTTTCAAACCCTTTTGTTTTTTTCAAAATAGAGACAACGCTGCGGACTAACATGTCCGTTTCAATATTCACGCGCCGTTTGAGTTTATAAGTCTTAAAAAGGGTATTCTCTAAAGTGTAAGGGATAATCGTTAGCCAAAACCCCTTTTCTTCTACCTTGCTTAAAGTCAAACTCACCCCATCAATGGCGATAGAGCCTTGCTCAACGCACAACAAAAGCGTTTCTTTAGAAGCGCTGATGAAAAAATCCACTTGATTAGCGTTGTGAATGATTTTTTCAATGACCCCGATAGCGTCAATATGCCCTTGCACAAAATGCCCATCCAAACTCGCATCGGCTTTTAGGGCTGGCTCAATATGGACTAAATCCTTGTAATTTTCTAACGCCACGCTGTTTTGGGTTTTTTGGCTCAATTCCACGCTAAAATGCGTCTTTGAACTTTCTATGGCGGTCAAACACGCCCCATTAACCGCAATGCTGTCGCCAAGCTTGGGATTGAGATCGCTCTCTATGCTTAAAACATTGTTGTGGAAACTCTTCACTTTAGCTATTTGATTGATTAGACCACTGAACATCGTTAATGATTATTTTCCTTATGTTAGAATGCTTAAGTATTGTAACATATTAAATAAAACCATAGGATAAAAGCATGTTTATTGATACGCATTGCCATTTGGATCACAAGGACTATGAAAACGATTTAGACGAAGTGTTAAAAGAGAGTTTAGAAAAAGGCGTTACGCAATGCGTGATTCCGGGCGCGGACATGAAGGATTTGAATAGAGCGGTAGGAATTAGCGAAAAATTTGAAGGCGTGTTTTTTGCCATAGGCACTCACCCTTATGATGTGGAAAGCTTTGATGAAAGCCTGTTTGAAAAGTTTGTCAGCCATCAAAAATGCGTGGCGATAGGCGAATGCGGGCTGGATTACTACCGCTTGCCTGAATTGAATGAGAGAGAAAATTATAAAAGCAAGCAAAAAGAAATTTTTAAAAAACAGATTGAATTTTCTATCCAACACAACAAACCCTTGATCATCCACATCAGAGAGGCGAGTTTTGATAGTTTGAATCTTTTAAAAAGCTATCCTAAGGCTTTTGGGGTGTTGCATTGCTTTAACGCTGATAGCATGCTTTTGGAATTGAGCGATCGTTTTTACTATGGGATAGGAGGGGTTAGCACTTTTAAAAACGCTAAAAGACTGGTAGAGATCCTCCCTAAAATCCCTAAAAACAGGCTTCTTTTAGAAACCGATTCGCCTTATCTAACCCCACACCCTTTTAGAGGCACTAGGAATAGCCCCACTTATATCCCTTTAATCGCTCAAAAAATTGCCGAAATCATCCACATAGAAACTGAAGAGCTCGCTTCTTTAAGCACGCATAACGCTCAAACGCTCTTTAACTTCCCCTAAAATTAGGGCTGTGTTAGAAAGCGTTATTCAAGTTTAGTTATAATTACAGCCATTATTAAACTTATCAAATGATTAGGATTTTAAAAAAGAATGAAATATTTTAATACCAAATGGTTGTTTTTTTTAATGACTCATTGGCTTTTATTGGCTTCTTTAAGTCATGCGAAGATGGCTTTTGAATCTAATATTGACACCAAAGTGCTAGAGGCCTTTGGGATTAGTGCGAGCTTTTTATCCCAAATGCCAGGCGTTTTAAAAAAAGTGAATAAAGAAGAGGAATGGAAAAAGTTAGTCAAAAGATTTGATGTGAATTACCAATTCATCCCTATCATTAAAAACATGCTCATAGAAGCGAGCGTGCCACAAGAATTTTTGTTTTTAGCCATGGCCGAGTCTAAATTTTCATCAAGGGCTTATAGCAGGAAAAAAGCGGTAGGGATTTGGCAGTTCATGCCAAGCACGGCCAAAGAGTTAGGGCTTAAGGTCAATCATTACATTGATGAAAGAAGAGATCCCATTAAAAGCACTCAAGCGGCTATCGCTTATTTGAAACGGCTCTACAAGCAAACCGGGGAGTGGTATCTGGTCGCTATGGCGTATAATTACGGCTTACGCAAGGTTCAAAACGCTATTAAAGCCGCCGGTACTTCAGACATTAAAGTCTTGCTAGATGAAGATAAAAAATACCTCCCTAAAGAGACACGAGAGTATATCCGCTCCATTCTAAGCCTAGCGTTAAAATTCAACAGCCTAGACAACCTCAAAGATAAAGAATATCTGCTCAATCGTGGGGCGAGGGTGAGTTTAGTGGGCGTCCCGTTTAAAAGGCACACTTCTTTAATCCAAGTAGCCAAAAATTTGAATTTGAGTTTAGAAACCTTAAAATCTTACAACCACCAATTCCGCTATAACGTTCTGCCCTCTAAAGACCCCACCTACACCATTTATATCCCTTATGAAAAACTCGCCCTTTTCAAACAACGCCAACTCAAACAAAATAAAAACGCTCAAGCTAATCCTAAAAGCCCTTTCATCACCCATGTGGTCTTGCCTAAAGAAACCTTATCTTCTATCGCTAAACGCTACCAAGTCAGCATTTCCAGCATCCAATTAGCCAATAACCTCAAAGATTCTAGTATTTTTATCCACCAACGCTTAATCATCCCCACTAACAAAAAATTACTCGCTACAAGGGAATTTTAATGGGTTGGGCGTTGAAAAGAGTTTATTTTTTAGGCGTTGTTTTTTTGATTAGCGCTTGCACGGTTAAAAAAAATGGGGTAAAGAATTTGTCTTACAAGCATGAAAGCTTGCGCGCTTATGAAAACGCTAAAGATTATGACCCAACAACCAAAAAAGCCACCTATAAACGCAATTTTTTTGAACGCCATTTCAAACACCACACCGATTCGCAAGGTAACAATACAAAACAACCCATAGATAACGGCATGCGCGATTCTAGCGCGATCCAAAGAGCCACCATGCGCCCTTATCAAGTGGGAGGCAAATGGTATTACCCCACTAAAGTGGATTTAGGCGAGAAATTTGATGGCATTGCGAGCTGGTATGGCCCTAACTTCCATGCCAAAAAAACCAGTAATGGGGAAATCTATAACATGTATGCCCACACCGCCGCACACAAGACTTTACCCATGAACACCGTGGTGAAAGTCATTAACGTTGATAACAATTCAAGCACCATCGTGCGCATCAACGATAGAGGGCCTTTTGTGAGCGATCGCATCATTGATTTGTCTAATGCGGCCGCTAGGGATATTGATATGGTTCAAAAAGGCACGGCTAGCGTGCGTCTCATTGTTTTGGGTTTTGGTGGGGTTATCTCCAAACAATACGAACAATCCTTTAACGCCAACTATTCAAAGATCTTGCACAAAGAATTTAAAGTCGGCGAGAGTGAAAAAAGCGTGAGCGGAGGGAAATTTTCTTTGCAAATGGGGGCTTTTAGAAACCAAATAGGCGCTCAAACTCTAGCGGATAAATTGCAAACAGAGAATAAGAATTACAGCGTTAAGATTGCTTTTAAAGACGATTTGTATAAAGTTTTAGTTCAAGGGTTTCAAAGCGAAGAAGAGGCTAGGGATTTTATGAAAAAATACAACCAAAATGCGGTTTTAACGAGAGAATGATTAAGTTATTGCTTTTAGATGTGGATGGCACGCTCACGGACGGGTCGTTGTATTTTGATGAGAATTTTCACGAGATCAAGGCTTTTAATGTCAAAGACGGGCTTGGCATGACGCTATGGCAAAAATTAGGCAAAAAAATCGCTATCATTACAGGAAGAACTTCAATCATGGTGAAAAAACGCATGGAGAGCTTGGGCGTTCAGTTTGTTTTTATGGGCGTTGAAAATAAAAACGCCGTTATAGAGCGGCTCAAAAAAGACTTGCAATTGAGCGCGCAAGAAATCGCATGCGTGGGCGATGATTATAACGATTTAGGCATGTTTAAGGCATGCGCTTTGAGTTTCGCTCCTTTTGATGCGCACCCCTTGCTTAAAAGTAAGGCTTATAAAGTGTTGCAAAACTCAGGGGGTAAGGGGGCTGTTAGGGAAGCGATTGATTATCTCTTAGAATTAGAAGGCTTGCAAGATGAAGCGCTCAAGCTTTACCTCTAATAGCGTTTTAAACTTCTTTGTGGTTTTGTCTTTCATCACGATAGGGCTAGTGTTTTTCTTTTTGCGTTCCCAACCCACTAGCGTGGTCTCTAAAGAAAATATCCCTAAAATTGAATTAGAAAATTTTAAAGCGTTTCAAATCAACGATAAAATCCTTGATCTGTCCATAGAGGGAAAAAAAGCCCTACAATACGATGATTACGAAATCTTTTTTGATTCCAAAATCAAGCGCTATGATGAAGACACCATTGAAAGCGTTGAGTCTCCTAAGGCCAAACGGCAGCAGGATTTGTATTTCTTCCCTAATGGGGTAACTTATAAAAGAAGCGATGATTCCAGTTTTTGGAGTGAAACAGGGATTTACAACCATAAAGAGCAAAATTTTAAAGGCAAGGGCCGTTTCATTCTCACTTCAAAGGACAGCAAGGTTGAAGGGCTTGACATTTCTTATTCGCATGCATTAGCTATTATTGAAGCTCAAAGCATTCAAGCCAATTTGTTTTTAGATGAAATCAAACAAAGCCAAAAAGAAAAGAAAAAATTCCCCACTTTCAAAGGAGGGTTTTAATGCGTTGGTGGTGTTTTTTGGTGTGTTGTTTTGGTATTTTAAGCGTGATGAGCGCTCAAAAATTAGAGAATAAAGGTTTGAAAAAAGAAAGAGAGCTTTTAGAGATCACCGGCAACCAATTTGTAGCGAACGACAAAACCAAAACCGCCGTTATTCAAGGCAATGTGCAGATCAAAAAAGGTAAAGACCGGTTGTTTGCGGATAAAGTGAGCGTGTTTTTAAACGATAAACGAAAGCCAGAACGCTATGAAGCCACAGGGAACACGCATTTTAACATCTTTACAGAGGATAATCGTGAAATCAGCGGGAGCGCTGACAAGCTCATTTATAACGCGCTGAATGGGGAATACAAATTGTTGCAAAATGCGGTGGTTAGAGAAGTGGGGAAATCTAACGTCATCACCGGCGATGAAATCATTTTAAACAAAACTAAGGGTTATGCTGATGTGTTGGGGAGCGCGAAACGGCCCGCTAAATTTGTGTTTGATATGGAAGACATTAATGAAGAAAATCGTAAGGCGAAGCAAAAAAAGAAGGACGCTAAGGCAAAACCATGATTGTCATTAAAGACGCTCATTTCCTCACTTCTTCTAGCAATCTTTCGCAATGCCCTGCGAGCCTGACTTCTGAAATGGTCATTTTAGGGCGCAGCAATGTAGGCAAAAGCACTTTTATCAATACTCTATTAGGGAAAAATCTCGCCAAAAGCTCAGCGACGCCGGGAAAAACCCGTTTAGCGAATTTTTTTTCCACCACTTGGGAAGATAAAGAAAACGCTTTAATGACAACCTTTAATGCGATTGATTTGCCCGGGTTTGGCTACGCTAAAGTTTCTAAAAGCTTGAAAAAAGAATGGGAGGGGTTTTTATGGGAATTGTTGAGCGTTAGGGTTTCTATCAAGCTTTTTATCCATTTGATAGATGCGCGCCATTTGGATTTAGAAATTGACAAAAACGCTAAAGAAAGCATTCAAGCCCTTTTAAGGCCCGATCAAGCCTACCTCTCTCTTTTTACGAAATTTGACAAGTTGAATAAAAACGAGCAACACCGCCTTTTTTTAAACGCTCCTAAACCTTTTTTAATCAATACTATCCATTTTAACGCCCTTTCTTCAAAATACCCAACCCTTGAAATAGTGCGCCAAACCCTATTAAAATACTTGCTCACTAACCCTTTATAAGCCACCAAACCATGCTCTCTTTAAAACAAGATTCCTTTTTTTTCTTATGTTTAGGGATCTTTGGTTTTTATTTTTATAGCCTTTTAAGGGATTTGATGCCTTTTTTACCCCCTATGCTTGGGTTTTTATTTTTGTTTTATGTGAAAAAATACGACCATTTTCTGCCAAGTTTGAGCGTGTTTGGTTGCTTGTTTTGGTTTGAAAGCATGCATTTAAAGACCTTAGGCGTTTTGGCTTTATTGTTTTTAATCTACCATCAAATCGTCTATAAAAACTCTTTAAAGCTTTTTAATGACGGCTTTTTATTCAAAACTTTGCATGCGTTTTTGGTTTATTACCTTTATTTATCGCGCTTTTTTTCGGTGTCTTTGGGCTTGAAAACGCTAGGTCTTTTCGCTCTTTTTGCGCTCATAGAGGGCGCTTTGTGGGGTTTGTATGAAAAATCTTCGCTATAAGCTTTTGCTCTTTGTTTTTATAGGGGTTTGGGGGTTATTAATCTTAAATCTGTTTATTCTAAGCGTTAAAAATCAAGAATACTATGAAAAATTGGCCGAACGCAACATGACTAAAAAAGAATTTCTAATCCCTACAAGGGGCAATATTACAGACAGAAACCATGAGTTTTTAGCTATTAATGAATTGGTGTTTGGCGTGTTTTTGCCCAGCAGATTGAAACAAAAAGAGCTTTTAGAAAAAATTGAAGTGATCCAAAAGTTTTTCCCTAATTTTCCCAAAGAAACGCTTTTAAACAATTACCAAAAAGAAAATTCGCTTTATAACCACAACCTCATTAAAGTGGTGGGCTTCATTCCCTATGCCACCATGCAATCCCTTTATGCCAAACTCATTCAAACTCAAGGCATTTTTGTGCGCCCTTTAGACAAGCGCTACTACCCTAATAACGCTTTAGCTTCGCATGTTTTAGGTTATGTGGGGGTGGCAAGTTTGCAAGATTTAAAAGACGATGAAGAGAATCAATACAGCCAGATTGTAGGCAAAACCGGTATTGAAAAAGAATACAACAAGCTTTTACAAGGCAAGGTGGGTTATAAAATCATGCATGTCAATGCGCTCAATCAGGAATTAGCCACCTTAGAGGTCGTGCCACCAAGCGCCAATAACCACCTGCAATTGAGTTTAGACAAACGCTTGCAAAAAGAAGCGGACAAGCTCTTTGAAAATAAGAGAGGGGCTATTTTAGTGATGGATGCAGAAAATGGGGAATTGCTCGTTGCAGGAAGTTACCCTGAATACAATTTGAACGATTTTGTAGGCGGGATCAGTCAAGACAAATGGCAAAAACTTCAAGATGATATTTATAACCCCTTATTAAACCGCTTCGCTAACGCTTTGTATCCGCCGGGATCTGTGGTTAAAATGGGCGTGGGCTTAAGCTTTTTAGAAAACCTTCATATCACAGAAAACACCACCATACCCACCCCTCCTTTTATTGAAGTGGGTAAGCGCAAATTCAGGGACTGGAAAAAAACAGGGCATGGCAATTCTAATTTGTATAAAGCGATTAGGGAGTCCGTGGATGTGTATTTTTATAAGTTTGGGCTTGAAATCTCTATAGAAAAACTCTCTAAAACCTTAAGGGAAGTGGGCTTTGGAGAAAAAACGGGCGTTGATTTGCCGAATGAATTTGTGGGGATCGTGCCGGATAATTTGTGGAAGCTCAAACGCTTCAATCAAGACTGGCGCGTTGGGGACACGCTCATTACCGCTATTGGGCAAGGCTCTTTTTTAGCCACGCCCCTACAAGTGCTAGCCTACACAGGACTCATTGCGACAGGCAAACTGGCGACGCCTCATTTTGCTATCCATAACCAACAGCCGCTCAAAGATCCCCTGAATAGCTTTCAAAAAAAGAAGCTCCAAGCCTTGCGCGTGGGCATGTATGAAGTGTGCAACCATAAAGACGGCACGGCTTATCATTCCACAAGAGGTTCTAAGGTTACCTTAGCGTGTAAAACCGGCACCGCGCAAGTCGTAGAAATCGCTCAAAACATCGTCAATCGCATGAAAGAAAAGGATATGGAATATTTCCATCGATCCCATGCGTGGATTACGGCATTCTTGCCCTATGAAAAACCCAAATACGCTATCACTATTTTAGTAGAACATGGGGAGGGAGGGTCAAAACTGGGGGGGTTGTTAGTGAAAATGAGCAACAAACTCTATGAGCTTGGCTATCTTTAATAAACCCCAAATCTTTTCAAAAACGCATTAACCCAAACGCTAAAGACAATCAGCCAACTTGTTTCCAACTGATTCTATCGCTCTACAACTCACTCAATCTAATAATTGTTTAAAACTAGCCTTTATTAGAGGAAAATCTAAAAGCGTAACTTCAGTTAGGTTTTGGGATTGGCTGTATTTTTGGCTTTATTCTAATCGCATATTGATAACTAAAGTCTTATTTAATGTTTTTAAAAAATGGAGTTTTAGTTAATCGCTTCATTGTTTAAGATTTTTATAGCAATAATTTTTCTGATAGGGGGGTATTTTGCGCCATTCCTCCCCTCAACCAATAGCGCTTTTTAAGAAATTATCGCTTGATTAGCGCGAGCTCTTTTCGTTTTATTTTAAAAATGCTCTTAGCGTTTTTAATACTCAATAAGAAAAGAGCTTTTGATTAGCGCCTAAAACCCCCATTCATCTTAAAGATGAATTTTATCCAAATGGCTTAAAAAGCCGGGATAATCGCCCCCTTATAGGTATCCAAAATGAATTTCCTGGTCTTTTCGCTTTGTAAGGCTTCAATCAGCGCTTTTATCGCTTCATCTTGCGCGTTATCCTCACGAGAGGCTACAAGATTAGCATAAGGCGAGTCCTTATCTTCTGAAAATAAGGCTCCGGTGAGTTTTGCTTGCAAGGCATAATTCCCTGTTATGATAGCCCCATCCACATCCCCTAAAACCTTAGGCAATAGCGCGGCTTCTAGGGGTTTGATTTTAATGTTGTAAGGATTTTTGACAATATCAAACTCCGTAGCGTATAGATTGCTTGGGTCTTTGAGAGCGATAAGGCCTTGTTTATGGAGTAAAATCAACGCCCTGCCTTGATTGGCCGGATCATTTGGCACAGCAATCACTGAACCTTTTTTAAGGTTTTTAATGTCTGTGATTTTTTGAGAATAAAATCTTAAAGGCTCCACATGGATATTGGCCAAACCAACAAGGTGCATTTTTCTGTCCAAATTAAACCGATCCAAATAAGGGCGGTGCTGGAAGTAATTCGCGTCTAAAGAGCCGTCATTGAGCGCTAAATTAGGCAGCACATAATCCGTAAAAGACACGATCACTAACTTGATCCCTTTCTCTTTCAAATCGTCCACGACTGATTGCAAGATTTGCGCATGCGGAACGGGGTTAGCGCCCACTTTAAGCTCACGAGTGATTTTGTGGTCTTCTTTTTTTTCTTTGTGGTGTTTGGCGTCTAAAAGGTTAAAAAAACCTAAAACAATAGCGGTTACGCAAATAATACGCTTGAATATGTTCATAAAAACCCCTTTATTAACAAAATTAATTCAAAAATTATAAAAAGATAAAACGATACGAAAATTTTAGAAACTGGCAAAGAATAAAAAGAAAAGGATTTAATCAAGAAAAACGAAGTTTCTCTTGATTAAACAGCGAATTGAACCATTAAAGCTTAATGGAATTTTCTTTAAGATACTCTGCAACGCCTTGGTGAGTTGCTTTCATGCCTTTATCGCCTTTTCTCCAACCTGCTGGGCACACTTCACCATGTTCTTCAAAGTGTAAGAGAGCGTCGACCATGCGAAGCATTTCATCGGCATTCCTACCTAATGGTAAGTCATTGATCACCGCATGCCTTACTTTCATGTTTTTGTCAATCAAAAAAGCTCCTCTCAAAGCGATCGCTTCTTCAAACAACACATCATAGTCTCTAGAAATGCTTTTGGTAATATCAGCTACCATAGGGAAAGTTACTTGACCAATACCGCCTTTTTCTACAGGGGTGTTTTTCCATGCAAAATGCACTTGTTCGCTATCAATAGACACGCCAATCACATTAAAGCCTTTTTCTTGGAAGTCTTTCACTCTTTTGTCAAACGCAATGATTTCTGTAGGGCATACAAAAGTAAAATCTTTTGGCCAAAAGAAAAGAATCGCACCATTCTTACCTAAATTCTTAGAAAGCTCAAAGTGTTCATCAACCTCATTGTTTCCTAAAACGGCAGGTGCTTTAAAATCGGGGGCAAGTTTTGTAACTAACATATACAACTCCTTAAGTGTTTTAAAATTTTGTTGGATCAAAATTAAACCTGAATAGATTTAATTTTATTATGCTTTCCACTCAATCAGCGGAAACATAGTGGAGTATATTCTTAAAAAGTTAATGAAAAGATATTTCCTTTTAAATTTTAAGATTTTGTGAAAAAAAGTTTCATTTTTACTGCTTGTATTTCCTTAATGGTGTTATAATCGCTTCATAAATCATACGAAAGGATTGTCATGCTAATCGCTCGCTTTAAAAAAGCTTTAATCTCTTATTCTTTAGGGACTCTTCTTGTTTCATCGTTATTAGGCGTGGCTAACGCTTCTAATCAAGAAATCCAAGTCAAGGATTATTTTGGGGAGCAAACCATAAAGCTTCCTGTTTCTAAAATAATCTACTTGGGCAGCTTTGCAGAAGTGCCTGCCATGTTCAATACTTGGGATAGGGTTGTAGGCATTTCGGATTACGCTTTTAAATCTGATGTTGTTAAAGCCACTCTTAAAGACCCTGAACGCATTAAACCCATGAGCAGTGATCATGTGGCGGCGTTGAATGTGGAATTATTAAAAAAGCTTAGCCCTGATCTTGTGGTAACCTTTGTGGGTAACCCTAAAGCGGTAGAGCATGCGAAAAAATTTGGGATATCATTCCTTTCTTTCCAAGAAAAAACCATTGCAGAAGTCATGGAAGATATTGACGCTCAAGCTAAGGCCTTAGAAATTGACGCTTCTAAAAAACTGGCTAAAATGCAAGAAACTTTGGATTTTATCAAAGAGCGTTTGAAGGGCGTTAAAAAGAAAAAGGGGGTGGAGCTTTTCCATAAAGCCAATAAAATCAGCGGCCATCAAGCCCTTGATTCAGATATTTTAGAAAAAGGGGGCATAGATAATTTTGGCTTGAAATACGTCAAGTTTGGGCGCGCTGACATTAGCGTGGAAAAAATCGTTAAAGAAAACCCTGAAATTATCTTTATTTGGTGGATAAGCCCGCTTAGCCCTGAAGACGTGTTAAACAACCCCAAATTTGCTACTATTAAGGCCATTAAAAACAAACAAGTTTATAAACTCCCCACAATGGATATTGGTGGCCCTAGAGCCCCACTCATTAGTCTTTTTATTGCCTTAAAAGCCCACCCTGAAGCCTTTAAGGGCGTGGATATTAATGCGATAGTTAAAGATTATTATAAAGTGGTCTTTGATTTGAATGATGCGGAAATTGAGCCATTCTTATGGCACTGATTTTTGAAAAAGGGCTAATTTAGCCCTTAATGTATCGCACGCTTAAAACAGATCTTGTAGCTAAAATTCTCTTCCATATTTTAATCTTTAGTCTTTAATATTTATATTTAATCTTTTAAGATTTTATGAAAAAAAGTTTCATTTTTACTGCTTGTATTTCCTTAATGGTGTTATAATCGCTTCATAAATCATACGAAAGGAATTGTCATGCTAATCGCTCGCTTTAAAAAAGCTTTAATCTCCTATTCTTTAGGCGCGCTTGTTGTTTCATCATTATGGTTAAATGTGTGCAACGCTTCAGCGCAAGAAGTCAAAGTCAAGGATTATTTCGGGGAGCAAACCATAAAGCTTCCTATTTCCAAAATAGCCTACATAGGGAGTTATGTAGAAGTGCCTGCCATGTTTAATGTTTGGGATAGGGTTGTAGGCGTTTCGGATTATGCCTTTAAAGATGACATTGTTAAAGCCACTCTCAAAGGCGAAGATCTTAAACAAGTCAAGCACATGAGCACCGATCATACAGCCGCATTGAATGTGGAATTATTAAAAAAGCTTAGCCCTGATCTTGTGGTAACCTTTGTGGGTAACCCTAAAGCGGTAGAGCATGCGAAAAAATTTGGGATATCATTCCTTTCTTTTCAAGAGACAACGATTGCAGAGGCCATGCAAGCCATGCAAGCTCAAGCTACGGTTTTAGAGATTGACGCTTCCAAAAAATTCGCCAAAATGCAAAAAACTTTGGACTTTATTGCTGAGCGTTTGAAAAATGTTAAAAAGAAAAAAGGAGTGGAGCTTTTCCATAAGGCCAATAAAATTAGCGGCCATCAAGCCATTAGCTCAGACATTTTAGAAAAAGGAGGCATAGACAATTTTGGCTTGAAATACGTCAAGTTTGGGCGCGCTGACATTAGCGTGGAAAAGATTGTTAAAGAAAACCCTGAAATCATTTTCATTTGGTGGGTAAGCCCACTCACTCCTGAAGACGTGTTGAACAACCCTAAATTTTCCACTATCAAAGCTATCAAAAACAAGCAAGTCTATAAGCTCCCCACAATGGATATTGGCGGTCCTAGAGCCCCACTCATTAGCTTGTATATCGCTTTAAAAGCCCACCCAGAAGCCTTTAGGGGCGTGGATATTAATGCGATAGTCAAAGATTATTATAAAGTGGTCTTTGATTTGAATGATGCGGAAATTGAGCCATTCTTATGGCACTGATTTTTGAAAAAGGGCTAATTTAGCCCTTAATGTATCGTGCTAGGCTTAGAACAAGCCCTATAGCGATGCAATTCGCTAAAAGCGAACTCCCTCCATAGCTCAAAAACGGCACCGCTAGGCCCTTAACCGGAAAAATCCCACCCACCCCAAAGGCGTTGATCACCAAAGAAAACCCTATTAGTAGCACCACGCCCACGCAAAATAGCGAATATTTTGGCTCTTTCAAGCGGTTAGCGATCCTAAAAATCAAAACAATCATGACAGAAAACAAAATAAAACAAACGCATAACCCCAAAAACCCCCATTCTTCGGCGATCCCGGCTAAAACCATGTCCGTATGCACTTCGCTCAAAAACCCAAGTTTGATTTGCCCTAGCCCAAGCCCTTGCCCTAATAACCCCCCATTATGCATGGCATTGCCTGCATGAAAGACTTGATAGGATTCGGGCAAGTCGCTTATTCTAAGAGCGTTCGCTAATTTGTCCGGCAAGAGCGTGAAAAGCGAGTTTTGCAAATTAGACCACCACAATTTCAAGCGTAAAATCCTATGCTCGCTTGTAACAATCGCTAAAACGCTGATCGCAAACGCCCCTGAAACAATCAAGCCAAATAAATGCGTGCTCCCCCCAGAAAAAACCAATAGCACCGCTAAAACTGCCCCCAAAAGAACAATCTGCCCCAAATCGTTTTGCAAAATCCCCACCCCAATCGCTAAGGCCACAAACACAAACGAATAAGGCACAAAAGTGATGAGTTCTTCTTTGACATTAGCCTTTTCTTTTGCCACAAAGGTGCGGGACAAACTCCACGCAAGAAAAAAGGTGAAACCAATCTTTAAAAACTCCAAAGGCGCTAGAGAGAAAAACCCCAAACGGATCCAGCGCTTCGCCCCCCCTGCGCTACTGGAAAGGCTTTCTGGCAAAAAAAACATGCCAATAATGAGTAGTGATGGGACAAAAAGGAGAAAAAACCCCAAACGGCTAAACCACTTGCTAGGATCAACCCTAGACAACCCCCACATGATAACAATGCCCATGATCGCGCTCACAAGCTGGCGTATGAAAAAATGGAATTCCCCATAATGATACAGCACCACTGAGGTGTAAGTTGAGAGCGAATAGCTCATCAATACCCCCAAAAAAATCAATAGCGAAGCGCAAAAAAACAGGTTTCTGTCTGTAGTCATTAGGATTTCCTTATTTTGGTTTTTTGAATAGGCGTTATTTTAAGGTATTTTAGGGGTATTTTACACTATAATGGCTCTGAATTGGCTTATCGCTCCAACTTTAAGCATGCTGTGAAATTCATCGCATTCTTTGATGAGGGAATGAGCTATTTTTGGAATGTTTTTTGCATGCTAAAAATTTGCAAGGGTTTAAAAAGGGGTTTTGATGGATTTTTCTAAAGCGTTTGGATTGGTTTATAAAGCGCTAGATTATAGGGCTTTAAGGCAGGATATGATCGCTTCTAACATCGCTAATGTGGATACCCCCTTTTACAGGCCAAAGGATTTGGATTTTGAAAGCGTTTTAGCAGAGAAAAAAGCAGAAATTTTTGAAAACCAATCCAGTAAAGTTTTGCCTTTAGCCCACACTAACCCCAGGCATTTAGACTTTGAAAATAGCGCTAAAGAGGGGGCGAGCCTTTTTTTTAGAGACGGGCATTTGGCTAAAAATGATGGCAACAGCGTGGATTTAGACATTGAAACGAGTGAAATGGGCAAGAACTCTACCATGTATTTAGCCTTGAGTTCAGCCGTAAAAAAGTATCGAGGCGTGATCAATTACGCCATTGACTCTAGTAAGAATTTATAATTAGGAGAAAAGCATGTTTTTATCTTCTTTTGATATTAGCGGTTATGGTTTGTCCGCCCAACGCTTAAGGGCTAATTTGATTTCTTCTAATATCGCTAACGCTAACACCACGCACACGAGCGAAGGAGGCCCTTATAGGAGGCAAGAAGCGGTGTTTAGGGCTTTTGATTTCAACGAGATTTTAAACCAAAAAATCGCCCAAAACAATCAAATTACCCCCTATGAAGACCCTTTAGATGAAGGCGATGACAACCCCTTAATCCCTATCACAAGCGTGGTGGTGGATAAGATTGCGCGCGATGATAGCGAGCCTTTGATGAAATACGATCCCAGCCACCCTGACGCTAACGCTCAAGGCTATGTGGCTTACCCCAATGTGAATGCGGTGGTTGAAATGGCGGACTTAGTGGAAGCGACTAGGGCTTATCAGGCCAATGTTGCAGCCTTTCAAAGCGCTAAAAACATGGCGCAAAATGCGATTGGCATGTTACAAACATGAATGATTTTCAGCAATTTATGGTAGTATAAGGAAATTTAGGTAGTATTAGCCAAAGATCAGTAGAATACAGAAATGAATAAGATATTTAATAGAGTTAAATTTTTAAAAAAGAGCTTAAGGAGGTTCTATGCAAGCCATACACAATGATAAAAGCTTATTGAGTCCTTTCTCTGAGCTTAACACGGACAACAGGACTAAAAGAGAAGAATCGGGTAACGCCTTTAAAGAACAAAAAGGTGGGGAGTTTTCTAAACTCTTGAAACAATCTATCAACGAGCTTAATAACACTCAAGAGCAGTCTGATAAAGCCTTAGCTGACATGGCGACAGGGCAGATCAAGGACTTGCACCAAGCGGCTATCGCCATAGGGAAGGCCGAAACGAGCATGAAACTCATGCTTGAAGTGCGTAACAAAGCCATCAGTGCTTATAAAGAGCTTTTGAGAACGCAGATCTAATCTCTTAAGTGGCGTCTCTTTAAATGATCGCTTGGTCTTTTTTAAAGAGAGGGTTTGTTTTTGTTACGCCCCATTTTAATAGATTTTACCATCAAAAATCCGTGCTCCCATGCGTTGTGAAAGTCCAACGCCACGCCATTTTCAAGTAAGCGCTTATGGATAATAAGAATATTGATCCTTACTTCAACCCAGAGCAATTCCTAAAAATCCAAAGAGACAAGGGTGTGGTTACGGCGCTAATCTTTTTGTTGCTTTTTTTTATTTTTTTAATGGTCGCTTTTAAAAAAGCTTTTTTTGCACAAGCCAACATGCCCACTTTGGTGATGATCAAACAAGACACCGCTACTAGGGGGACTATTTATAGTCAAGACAACTACAGCCTAGCCACTTCACAAACCCTTTTCAAATTGGGCTTTGACACAAGGTTTTTAAACCCAAATAAAGAAGATTTTTTCGTTGATTTCCTTTCTATTTATAGCAATATCCCTAAAGAGTCCCTAAAAGACGCGCTCAATACGAAAGGCTACACGATTTTAGCTTACAATCTCACGCCCAATATGGCCGCTAATATTAGAGACTTGAATAAGAAATTTTTAGCCTTTGGGGTTTTTCAAAATTTCAAAGACGCACACGATAAAGTGTGGCAAAAGCAAGGGCTAAACATTGAAGTGAGCGGCGTTTCCAGGCATTACCCTTATCAAAATAGCCTAGAGCCCATCATTGGCTATGTGCAAAAACAAGAAGAAGACAAGCTCACTTTAACTACCGGTAAGAAAGGCGTTGAAAAATCTCAAAACAACTTGCTTAAAGCCCAACAAAATGGCATAAGAACAGGCAAAAGAGACGTGAGTTTTAATTTCATTCAAAACCACTCTTACACAGAGGTTGAGCGCCTTGATGGCTATGAGGTGTATTTGAGCGTTCCTTTAAAACTCCAAAGAGAAATTGAAACCCTATTAGATAAAACCAAAGACAAACTCAGGGCTAAAGAAATCCTGGTGGGCATTATCAACCCTAAAAGCGGGGAAATTTTATCCTTAGCTTCAAGCAACCGCTTTGATCCTAATGCGATTAAAACCAGCGATTATGAAAACTTGAATTTGAGCGTTGCCGAAAAGGTTTTTGAGCCAGGCAGCACGATTAAACCTATTGTTTATTCCTTGCTGTTAGATAAGAATTTGATTAACCCTAAAGAGCGCATTGATTTAAACCATGGCTATTACCAATTAGGAAAATACACCATTAAAGACGACTTTATCCCCAGTAAAAAGGCCGTTGTGGAAGACATTTTGATCCAATCTAGCAATGTGGGCATGATAAAAATCAGTAAAAGCCTCAACCCAGAGGATTTCTATAACGGGCTTTTAGGCTATGGATTTTCTCAAAAAACCGGCATTGATTTATCCTTAGAAGCCACAGGAAAGATCCCTCCTTTGTCCGCTTTCAAGCGTGAAGTGTTAAAGGGGAGCGTCTCTTATGGCTATGGGTTGAACGCGACTTTTTTGCAGCTTTTAAGGGCTTATGCGGTGTTTTCTAATGAAGGCAAATTAACTACCCCCTATTTAGTGCAACGAGAAACCGCCCCTAATGGCGATATTTACATCCCTAGCCCCAAACCCACCTTTCAAGTCATTAGCCCCAAAAGCGCTAGGAAAATGAAAGAAACCTTAATCAAAGTAGTGCGTTATGGCACAGGCAAAAACGCTCAATTTGAAGGGCTATACATAGGGGGAAAAACCGGCACGGCTAGGGTTGCTAAAAACGGGAGTTATAGCGCGGAGTCCTACAACAGCTCTTTTTTTGGGTTCGCTGAAGATGAAAGGCAGGTTTTTACTATCGGCGTGGTTATCTTAGGCTCGCATGGCAAGGAAGAATATTACGCTAGCAAGATTGCAGCCCCCATTTTTAAAGAAATCACCGAAATTTTAGTGCGTTACAATTATCTATCGCCCTCTATTGCGATTCAAAACGCTTTAGAAAAAAACCGCTTTAAAATAAAATAAAAGGCTCTTTTTAACCCCAACTCCAAAGAAGAAGCTTTAGACTACTAGATCTGCGATTTGAAGCTAAATTTAAAGGATGGATTAGAAGAAATCTGTTTAAGTTAGATTGATCCCAATTAAATAAAATGAGGCTTGCATAATCCCTAAAAAGATAATCAAAACTAACCCTTGAATTAAAAAAGAATGCGAATTAACTTTGCTACCATAATTTAAACGCAAGGTTTGCAATAGATGAGTATTCAAAATTTAATCAAAATAATGTAAAATTAGAGCAACTATAAACTTGGCGGTATCAACTAGACTCATTAAAAGGCGAAATCCAAATGATTAAAAGCGTAGAGATTGAAAATTACAAAAATTTTAAGCACCTTAAAATGGAAAATTTTAAACTCATCAACTTTTTTACCGGTCAAAACGATACGGGTAAAACCAATCTTTTAGAAGCTCTTTATACCAACACAGGTCTTTGTGATCCTACTGCCAATCAAGTCAGTCTTCCTCCTGAACATGCCGTGAATATTAGTGAATTCAGAAAAATCAAACTCAATGCCGACAACCTAAAAACCTTTTTTTATCAAGAAAACACCGCTAATCCTATTAGTATCCGCACTGAATTTGAACATGCTACTATCCCTCTTACTATCCAATACCCCACACAAACCAGTTACAGCAAAGACATCAATTTGAATAGCGATGATGCTCATATGACAAACCTTATAAACACAACAATAACGAAGCCACAGCTCCAATTTTCCTACAATCCATCCCTTTCCCCCATGACAATGACTTATGAATTTGAAAGGCAAAACCTAGGTTTAATCCATTCTAATTTAGATAAAATCGCTCAAACCTATAAAGAAAATGCGATGTTTATTCCCATAGAATTATCTATTGTTAATTCTCTTAAAGCATTGGAAAATTTACAATTAGCAAGCAAAGAAAAAGAATTGATTGAAATCCTACAATGTTTCAACCCTAATATTTTAAATGCTAATACAATAAGAAAGTCTGTCTATATCCAAATCAAAGATGAAAACACACCGCTAGAAGAAAGTCCCAAAAGGCTTTTAAATTCGTTTGGTTGGGGTTTTATCAAATTCTTTATCATGGTGAGCATTCTTCTTGATAATCGCGTCAAGTATCTTTTTATTGATGAAATAGAAAGCGGTTTGCACCATACAAAAATGCAAGAGTTTTTAAAAGCTCTGTTTAAGTTAGCTCAAAAATTACAGATTCAAATTTTTGCCACCACGCACAATAAGGAATTTTTATTGAACGCTATCAACACCATGCCCAATAATGAAACGGGAGTTTTTAAAGATATAGCCTTGTTTGAGCTTGAAAAAGAAAGCACTTTTGGCTTTATCAGACACAGCTATTCTATGCTAGAAGAAGCGCTCCATGAGGGCATGGAGGTTAGAGGCTAATGAGAAAAAAAATCGTTTATGTGGAGGGCGAATCAGATGCAATCTTTTTAACGCTTTTAAACAAAGTAAAAAATTTATGCATTGATGGTATCTTTAGTTGTAAGAGCAATACCAAGCTTTTTGAAAAAGCAGAGAGTATTAAAGAATACCTAAAAGTTAAGGATATTTACATCGTTTTTGATTCAGACAACCAAACAAAAGAGACTAAAATTCAAGAAATAAAGAAACAACTCCAAAAAAACCCAAAAAAAGAGTACCGCTTAAATGATGAAGAGTTTAACCAGATTAAGATTTTTTTATTGCCAGAAAATGATGAAACTGAACACAACCCCAACTATTGCGAGTTAGAGCATTTGCTAGAAAAAATGGCAAAAGAAAGTGAAAATAAGGCGTTTTACACAAGTTTCCGCCAACATTACAATGAGCTTTTTAATAAAGTCAAACAAATCAAATCTATCCAATCAGAACAAAAAAAACGCACTAAATGTTGGCTACAACCCTATATCACGCTTTCTATTTGTTTAAAGAGAGGTTTTATTCCTTGTGGGTTAAACGATCTAGATCCTGTTGCTACAACCGCTAAAATGCTAGATAAGCCAAAAAATACAGAAATTCTTGAAAAATTTTTTGATTTTGATTTAAAGAAACTTCAAGCATTGATTGATTTTTTAAAATAAACCCAATAAAAACCCTTGATTTTTACGAGTATTAACTTTCTCAAATTGAGTTTAAACCACTTAAAAGGCTTTGTAACCATAAAATCTTATAAGGGCATATTAATAATAATAAGATCCTAAAATAAGGGTTGTTTTGAAAACACCATTCAAACAACCCACCATAAATCAAAAATCATAAAACCTCCCCCCTTTTTTCAATTCAATGCACTTCGCTCCAAACTTTTCTTTTCCACGCGTAAGCCAAGAACGATAGCACCGCAAAGAAAATCATGATTTTAATCCCCAAAGTATTCCTTTCATGCTTTTTCCTATCGCCCGCTTTTTCCAAATAAGAAATGACTTGTTTTTGAGCTTTTTCATTCAATCCCACTCTAGGCATGGCCGTGCCAGGCAAAAGCTTTTGCGGATCGTTGATGAAAACGTTCAAGCCATGTTCGCCCTTAGCCCTAATCATCATGGACAAATCAGGTACATGAGAGCCTAAATAATTGGCTAAATCTTTAGGATCGCTAAAGGCCTTATCTTTAGCGTAATCCAGGCTATGGCACCTTTGGCAACTTTGCGCAAACACTTCCTTATCGCTCAAATTTTTAGGCAAAATAGAAGTGAGATACGCCACAATGTCGCTCAAATCTTGATCGCTAAATTGAGAAAACGCCGGCATAGGATAGGGCCTTTCATCGTTGAATTTATGGCTCAATTTCGCCGTTTTCACGGGGTCTTTGATGAAATGGGCTAAGAAATTCGCGTTCAAAACCCCCGCCACATGGCTTAAATCCGGTGGCACAACCCCAAAAGAGTTGCTCGCGCTAAGGCTGTCCATAGGGGCTGGAATGTTTTGGGATTTAATGCCATGGCAAGCGGTGCAATTTTCGGCTACAAGCTGTTTGCCTTTATTAGCGTCGCCATTTTTTAAATCAATCGGCTCTAAATCCTTGAAAGCAAAATCTGCCGGAGCGACTTTAGGGTGCATCACCGAATGCGCATAAGGCTCAACCCCATAATAAATCACGCCTACCACCACAATAAGGATGATTAGAATCTTAAATTCTTTCATCTAGCACCCCCTTGTTTCTTGCTCTCAGCGATAGTGATAATGGGCAATACCACAAAGAAAAGGACTAGGAAAGTGATTGAACCAAATAAGCCGATGTATTTACCAATCCCAAGCGGAGGCAATTTACCATAGATCGTTAAAACAATCATGTCAATGATTAAAAGCCAAAACCACACCATAAACGCTGGCCGTTTGTGCGCGGGAGCGACGACTGGGCTTCTGTCTAAAAAGGGCAGTAAGAAGAAGATCACTTGCGCCACGCCAAAGGCCATTAGCCCTAAATCAGCGCTAAAGAAAAAGCCTCTTAAGACTTCATAGCTCCATAAGAAATACCATTCAGGGTAAATGTGAGGCGGCGTTTTAAGGCTGTTAGCCCTTTCAAAGTTAATAGGATCCATCGCAAAATCATAGTGGTAGCACACCAAGTAAAAGAAAAAGACCATGAACGCGCAAACCACAAAAATATCTTTAGACAAGAACACCGGCCAAAAAGGAATGACTTTGGATTCTTTTTTCTTGCCTTCAATGAATTTCTTTTCTTCCAATTCAAAGTCAATCTCTTCACCTTCTTGGTTATTGACATGCGGGATGCGTAAAGAATAAAAATGCACCCCAACAAGTAGAATGATCGCAATGGGCAGTAAAAAGACATGGAGCATGAAAAAGCGCGTTAAAGTGGAATCCGCCACGACATAATTGCCCCTAATCCACTCCACCACATCAGCCCCAATGAAAGGAATACCTCCAAACAGATTAGTGATAACCGCTGCCGCCCAATAGCTCATCTGCCCCCAAGGCAGCATATACCCGCTAAAGGCTTCCGCGCTAAAGACCACAAACAAAATCATCCCGCTAATCCAAATCATCTCACGACCCTTTTTGTAAGAGCCATAATAGATGCCAACAAACATGTGGATATAAATGATGACAAAAATCATGCTCGCTGCCGTAGCATGCATGTGGCGCCAAAGCCAGCCATAAGCCACTTCTTGCATGATCGTGAAATTCACGCTATCAAACGCCATTTTCGCATCAGGCTTGTAATACATGAGCAAGAAAATCCCTGAGACTACAAGCACGCCAAAAAGGGTTAATAAAATCACCCCCATGGCCCATAAGAAATTGATGTTTTTAGGGATCCAATATTCTGTCATTAGCACTTTAACAAGCTTGTTAGTGCCAAGACGCATGTCCAGCCATTCGCCTAAATTCTTCGCTTTTTTTATCTCTGCCATTGAACTCTCCTTACGCTTTAGCCATCATTTTCTTGTATTCAGCCCCGGCTTCACCAAAAGTGATTTTAGTGCCTTCAATTTTAAAAGGCGGAATATCAAAAGGGCGTGGAGGGGGAGTGCCGGCAATATTCACGCCATCAGCCGTGAAACGCCCCCCATGGCATGGGCATAAAAAACCTTTTTCTTCATCTTGATAAGTGGGGATACACCCTAAATGCGTGCAAATTTGAATGGCTGTGGTAAAAACGCTCTCGCCAATTTTAAAATCGCGCTTTTCATTAAAGCCCTCTTTTTTAGAACGCTTGAGGATATAGACCGGTTTCCCACGCCATTCCACCGTGGAAAACTGCCCTTCTTGCATGTTCGCCACATCTATGGTTGTAAAACCGGCTGAAACAACGCTTGGGAGCGGATCCCAAGTCTTTTTCATCGCTACCAAACTCGCTATCGCCCCTATAGCTGTAACGCTAGCAAGGCTCATTCCTAAAAAATCACGCCTTTGAATATCTGCCATGATTAAAAACTCCTTAATGATAATTACCTTTTAACGACTAAAGGCCTAGCAAATCCCTATTCTACAACAAACTCTCTTAATAATTTTTTTAAAATAACAAAATTGAGACTAAAATCAAACGCTTTTAACGCCGTTTTAAAGAAATTTGAGCGCGCAAATGTTTCAAAAGGGTTTCTAAAATATCGTTATCGTCTTTGCTTGGGGCTTTCAGGCTTTCTTTATGTTCATCGCTATAAGTAAGGGTGATGTTTTGATTGAAATTAGAAAGTTTAAGGATGCCAAGCTGGTTGGCTAAGATTTTAAGCGTAATGATTTGCAAAAATTGAGTGCTCAAATCGTCCATTTTGCCAAACCTGTCTTCTATTTCTTCATGGATTTGCCCCACCTCATCTACATTTTCACACAAACTCAAACGGCGGTATAGATCCAACCTCAAACTATCGCTTGCAATGAGTTCAGGGTTTAAAAAAGCGCTCACGCCAAGTTGGATCTCTACACTTTTTTCAAGCCTTTTCTTCCCCCCACTCAATTCATAAATCGCGTCTTCAAGCATGCGCGTATAGAGCGCATAACCGATGTTTTTAATATGCCCGCTTTGATCTTGCCCAAGCAAATTCCCACCCCCTCTGATTTCTAAATCATGATAGGCGATACTCTCCCCACTGCCCAAATACGAATTTTTTTCTAAAGCGAGCAAGCGTTTTAAAGCCTGTTCATTCAAGTTTTTTTGATCTTCTATGAGGAAATAGCAAAAGCCTTCTTTTTTGCCTCTCCCCACACGCCCTCTTAACTGGTGCAAATCAGCCAGCCCGAAATTTTGCGCATTATCAATAATAATCGTGTTAGCGTTAGGCAAATGAATCCCTGATTCCACAATAGAAGTGCATAATAAAACCTGATAGTTCCCCTTAGCAAACTCTAGCATGACTTCTTCGCTCTCATTAGCGTTAATCTGGGAATGCAAAATGGCGATTTTGAGCTTAGGGATCAACTCTTCTAGCTTGGTTTTGACTTTTGAAATGCTAGCGATGTGGTTATGGATGTAAAAAATTTGCCCGTTACGGCGTAATTCTCTGTAAATAATCTCTTTTAAGAGTTCGTCATTTTTTTCTTTCAAAAAAGTGCGGCTGGGTTTTCTGTCTGTGGGTGGGGTTTTTAAAGAACTAATGCCTTTGATTTGAGAAAGCGCCATGTTTAGAGTGCGCGGGATAGGCGTGGCGGACATGCTTAAGAAATGCACGCTTTTGCTCAATTCTTTTAAAGCTTCTTTTTGTTTCACGCCAAATTTATGCTCTTCATCTACGACCATTAAACCCAAGTTTTTAAACTTTGCGCCCAAAATCGCATGCGTGCCTATTAGCGCATCAACTTGCCCTAATTCCACCGCCTTTAAAAGCTTGCTTTTTTCGCTAGTTTTAATATACCTGTCCAAACGAGCCACTTTAACGCCAAACTTTTCAAAACGCGCCCTTAAAGTTTCAAAATGCTGGTGGGCTAATAAAGTAGTAGGCACGACTAGCGCGCTTTGAAAGCCGTTCAAAAACGCGCAAAAAATCGCATGCATCGCCACTTCCGTTTTCCCAAAACCCACATCCCCACTCAATAATCTGTCCATCACCCTGTGAGAGCTTAAATCCCTTGAAATTTCAGCGATGGCTTTTTCTTGATCACTGGTGTATTCAAACCCCGCATGCGATTTAAAGACTTCCAACTCCGCTAAATGCGTGTCCATCTTTTTGCCCAAGATCAAATTGCGTTCAGCCGCTAATTCAATGATCTTGCCCGCAATTTCTAAAAGTTTAGCCCTGACTTTAGCTTTTAGTTTGAGGAAACTCCCTTTCCCTAGCCGGTCTTTAACCGGCACGCTATCGCTTTGCGCCACATAGCGAGCGATGAGATGCAAGTTTTCTACCGGTAATAGCAGTTTGTCTTCGCCCAAATAAGCGATTTCTAAAAAATCCCTCTTGCTCCCTAAAACGCTGTGCTGGATTAATTGAGAAAACACGCCCACCCCATAATCATCATGCACCACCCATTCGCCCGCATTCAATTCATTCAAAGCGAGCTTGGATTTTTGGCGTTTTTTCTTCCTTTCAAAGGAATTGAGCGAGATAAAAATTCCATTAGGGGTTTTAAAATTTAACACAAAGGGGGCGATCACGCATTCCATGTTGCTTTTTTCAAGCGCGCTTACCGCATTATCTAAAATCGTTTTATTAGGGGCTAGGAGCGTGATTTTATGATTTGAATGCAAAGCGATAAAGCCTTCTAGGGCATGCGCATGGATTTCTAAATCTTCATAGCCTTGCGCGTTTTCTAAAACCTTTAAAAATTTGAAACGCTCATCATCCAATTCGTTTAAGCTCGCTAATTCTTGAATTTCTTCTAAAGCCTTAGGGCTTATAATACTTTTATAGGTGTGCAACAAATCGTTTGCTTTTTCTCCTAAAAACCACAAACCAAAACTGGTTAAATCTTTAGAAAAGCTATTTAAGGGGCTTTGTTCCACTTTTGTTTTTAGATCCTTATAAGATGGTTCGTCCAAACTAAAAAGCGTGGGGGGGATTTCAATTTCTAACAAATCTTCTTTGAGACTCATTTGAGTGGTGGGGTCCAATTCCTTAATGCTCTCACACTCTGCGTCAAAAAAACTCAAGCGATACGCCTTAGAATTAGGTATATAAATATCCACAATATCCCCCCTAAAGCTCGCTTCGCCTTCCACTTCCACTAAGTCTAAAATTTCATAGCCATAATAAAAGAGCTTGTCTTTCAAATCTTTAAGGTTATATTTTTCTAAAAGAGTGATTTTAAAGCTTTCTAAAAGTTCTTTTTTAGGTAAAGGGTGTAATAAAGCGCTAATAGGGGCAATGATGATCGCTTCTTGCTTGTTTTCTAAGGCCTGATAAAACTCCCTCAAACCCCCTAAAAGCTGTAAAAATTCTTCAAAAAACGAACGCAAATCGTCGTTTTTTTTAGCCCTAAACTCTGGGAAAAGAACGGCTTTGGTATTTGGCTTAAAATAGCTTATGACTTCTTTAGCGAGCTTGGATTCTTTAAAATCCTTACAAGCGAGTATTTGGTAATCAAAGCCTTTGTTTAAGGCTCTATAAAGGCTAGATTGGATCATTCCCTATTTATTTTCAATTTTCTTTTCTTGCTCATTGATCAACAACGCCCCCCCCTGAATATTCTTAGGGCGAGTTTCCCCAATCAAAATCCCCTTCCTTTCCACCACAAGCTCTTGGCTAGAGATCTTACCATCAAGGCGCCCTAAAGGCATGATTTCTACCACTTCCGCTTCCACCGTGCCAGTAAACTTGCCATTCACTACTAATTTATTAGCAAAAATCTCACCCACTACCGAGCCGGTTTGTCCGATCACCACCGTGCTTTTAGAATGCACCACCCCTTCTAATTCGCCATCTATATGCAAATGGTAATCCAAATGAAGCTCCCCCTTTATTTTGGTGCCTTGAGCGATGATAGTCGCTGGTCCTGTTTTTGCATTAGCCGATTTATTATTGTTATCAAAGATTGCCATCTGATGCTCCTTTCTTTATTAAAAACTTCTTCAAAATCTTTCATGTTCCATTTGGTGAAACTCATGGGGTTTATGGGTTGATCTAAGAAGCGCACTTCATAATGCAAATGCGGTCCTGTACTCATTCCTGTATTACCACTATACCCAATCAACTGCCCTTTTTTGACAAATTCGCCCGTTTTTACGACGATTTTATTCAAATGGGCGTAGTAGGTTTTAAAACCAAAAGGGTGGAAAACCTTAATCAAATTCCCATATCCCCCATTCCACCCCTTACTCGCTAACCCCACTACCCCGCTCGCGCTCGCATACACAGGGGTGTTAATAGCGGTGCTTAAATCAAGCCCGGTATGGTTGTGCAACACATGCAAAATAGGGTGCATTCTTTTGTTAAAGGCGGCTGAAACGCGCCGATAGGATTCTAGCGGGTAGTCATTGGGGATAAGGCGCATGATAAAGCTTTTTTGAAGCCCGGTAATCCCAGCGACATCCAAGCGGCTGGAAAAATTGCCCTCTTCTTTTTCTTCTTCAGGCCTATTCACCCCCACCACTTCTTCTAAATCGTTGATGCGCTCCCCTGAAAGTTGCAAATCGTCTAAAAATTCATCCATTTGCAAAGAAAGCTTTTCATTAGTCTCTCTTTTTTTCTCAAATTCCTTAGTGATTAAAGCATGCTGTTTTTCAATATTTCTAATTTCTTTATTTAAAACCAGTAATGAAACGCCTAAAAACAATAAAGATCCCACAACGCTCAACAGCGCATACAAACTGATTTGACGGAATAAGATATGAACATTAATATAACGGCTCCCTTTAGAGTCCGTAACCATCACAATCAAACGCCTGTCTAAAAACACCAAAAACCCCTACTGACCTTTTAAGGTGTCTTTATCCACATGCTCTTGGAGCTGGACGATGTCTTCTAAAACCCAAAACAGATTCTTCCATTCAATAAATTTATTTTCTTCTAAAGCGCTTTGAAAATGATCCAAATCCCATGCCAGGAATTTTTCTGCGTCTAAAATTTTACCCAAAAAGCGCACTTCATAATGCAATTTTTCGCCGCCGCTATTACCGCTCTTCCCGCTATAGCCAATCAACTGCCCTTTTTGAATGAAGCTTTTAGGCTGCACATTGACATGATCTAAATGCGTATAAATAGAGCTAAAACCAAACGCATGTTCAATGCGCACCAAGTTCCCATACCCCACATTAGAACGAGTCTTCACAAAATCCACAATCCCATCAGCGCTCGCATAAACAGGCGTGTTTAATGGCGCGATAAAATCGATCCCAGATTCAACGCCCTTAATCTTTTTAATGGGGTGGTTCCTTTCTTTAGTGGGTTTGATAGCGCTATAAGTTTTTAGGGGCATGCCATTAGGAATGAGCATGAGCGCTAAATGTTTTTGAGCCAAATTCAAATTTTCTAAATCCACTTCATCATAGAGATGCCCTCCCCCATTAGCCCCCTTTTTGACTTCAATCAAGGATTCTAGCCCACGGATCTTTTGCCCCACAATAAAAAGCTCTTCTCGCTTGTTTTTAATCTCTTTTGTCAAAGTGTAATTTTTTTGATACAAATCCCTAAAATCTCTTAAAACCGCATTCCTCTCGCTTGTCATCGTATCCATTTTAGCGATTAAAAATTTTAAAAACCCCACGCCAAGCCCCACGATCAACAAAAAAATGATAACAGAAATGATGAGGTTGCGTTTTAAATTTTTAGAAAATTTGAGCTGTTTAGAACCTGATTCATCAATGATGGTGATCACAAGCTGGTTTTGTGGCATCAATCCCTCTTCTTTGGATAGCGTTCATAAAAAGCGTTGGCTACCAAAAATGAGCCATACACCAAATAATTTTCATTTTCTTTCACATCTTCAAACAAGGCGTGTTCTAACCCTAAAGTTTCTAAAATCCCTTTAAGTTTTTCTAATTGGATAATTCTTTCATTATGCAATTCTAAAATCAAAACCTTTTTAACCACAGGCTTTAAAATTTCTAGCACCAAAAAAGCGTCTTTATCTTGATAACAGTTATAAATCAAAACGATTGGAGCGTTAAAAAGGCGTTTGATTTCTTCTTTTAAGGCTTTAGCGCTATGGGGGTTATGCCCCACATCTATTAAAATATTAGGGCTTAAAAGCTCGCAACGGCCGATTAAATCCAGGGGCTTTAGGTTTTTTAAAACTTCTTGTTTATTGCATGGCACTAGCGTCTCAAACGCTTTTAGGGCCACTTCTAAATTCATCGCTAAAAAATGGGCTAAATGGTGGCGTTCAATATAATCCCCGACTCCTTTTGAAATTTCATTTTGAACCACAATCAATTGCGCGCGTTTTTCTTTGGCGATTTTTTGAGCCACATTTAAAACCAGTTCTTGTTGGGGAGCGATGACATTAAGAGAACTCATCGCTTTTAATTTAGTAGTCGCAATGCTTTCTAAACTATCCCCTAAAAATTCCTTATGATCGTAATCAATGGGGGTGAAAACGCTTAGGGTTTTTTCCAAAGCGTTCGTGCTGTCAAACTCCCCCCCAAGCCCCGCTTCTAAGACTAGATAATCGCAATCTTTAGCGAGCATGACGGCTAGTAAGGTAGCGTATTCAAAATACGAGCAAGCACTGCTGAAAGCATGCGATTGCAATTGCTGGTGGGCGTTTTCTAAAACGCTTTCTTTAACAACAGAACCATTCAAATAAAAGCGCTCCCTGAATTCAAAAACATGAGGGGAGGTGAAATGCAACACCTTAAAATTTTGATCGGCTAATAAAAGGGTTAAAAACCGCCCTGTGCTGCCCTTACCATTAGTCCCTACCACATGAATGACTTTGGCTTGAATCTCAAAAAAAGCGTTTTTAAAATCTTTATAAATTTGAATGAAACGGCTAGGGTCAAACTGATGGTATTCCTTAGGCTTTGTTTCTAAAAACGCCTTCAACCCATGACTATTTTTCATTATTGAATTTCCCCTCATAAGCGATTTGAGCCACAAATTTAGTCAAAGTTTGCTCCACAGCCTGATTGATAGCGTAATAGCGGTTCTGGAAAGTGTTAAGGGGGTCTTGTAAATTCACGGCGTAATTGTAGTATCCGCTATTTTGAAAAGTCTTTCTAACGCCTCTTTTATTATCGTAGGTGTAATTCACAGACACGGTCGCGCGATAGAAAGTCGTAAAACCTTCTTTATTTTGCGTGATGCTCGTATCGGTTACATTCGTGATTTCTATGATAATAATGGAATCTGAATCCTTTTCGCTCGCCAGGCGGTTTTGGAAGCGTTGCACGACTAAACGATTCATCAAATCCTTAAACTCCACAGAGTTTTCAGGGTTAGGCAAATTCACAATGAGTTTTACATACACGCTATCGCCAAGCGCGTTTTGAGCGTAAGCGGCGATGGGTTTATACCCACAGCCCTTGAACAAAAGCAACACAATAAAAAAAAGTAAAACCCTCATGCGATGACAAAGTTAACAAGCTTATTAGGCACATAAATTTCTTTTTTAACGCTCGCCTTTTCTAAATATTTCTCCAATTCTTTTTTAGCCAAAACAATAATTTCTTCTTTACTGGCGTTAACATTGACTTTCAATTCCGCGCGCCTTTTGCCATTAATGGTAAGCCCTAAAGTCATAAAGTCTTCTATCAAAGCGTTTTCATCTACTTCTATAGGCTTAAAATTCTCCCTTTTAAAAAGCCTCTCGCTCAATTCCCATGCCATGTGCGGGATAATAGGCTCTAAAATTTGCAACAACACAAAATAACCCTCGCATAAAATTTGTTCATTAGTTTGCGCGTTCAAAGCGTTTAAAGCCTCCATGCAGCTTGCGATCAAAGTGTTAAACGCGTAAGCGCTTTCAGCCTTATTGAAAATTTCATGCGATTTTTTCAACGCCTCATAGACTTTTTTGCGGGCTAGTTTTTGCGCTTCATTCAGGCTCACTCCTTTAAATTCAGGCTTAGAAGTGGTAGGGGTAATGGCGTTCGCTTTGTCGTATAAGCGCTTGATAAACCGGTGTGCACCCTCTAAAGCGCTGTCATTCCATTCCAATTCTTTAGCCGGTGGGGCAGCAAAAAGGATAAAAAGCCTTGCAGCATCAGCCCCATATTTTTTAAGTATCTCTTTAGGGCTAACGACATTGCCTTTAGATTTGCTCATCTTAGCGCCATCTTTTAAGACCATGCCTTGAGTGATAAGCTGTTTGAAAGGCTCATCTAAATTGAGATAGCCCAAATCCCTTAAAGCCTTAGTGAAAAAGCGCGCGTATAACAAGTGCAAAATCGCATGTTCAATGCCGCCAATATAAGTGTCCACTGGCATGAAATACTTCAAGTAATTTTGATCAAACGCTTGATTTTTACGCTCATCTTTGGGCGTGGTGTAGCGCAAGAAATACCAACTGGATTGGATGAAAGTGTCCATGGTGTCTGTTTCTCTTAAAGCGTCTTTGTGGCATTTAGGGCATTGAGCGAATTTCCAACTTGCATGCTTTTCTAACGGATTGCCCTCCCCATCAATCACAATGTCTTCAGGTAAAGTTACCGGTAGTTGGGTTTCAGGCACGATCCCGCAATTCTTGCAATGAATCATAGGAATGGGCGCTCCCCAATACCTTTGACGGCTCACCCCCCAATCTTGCAAGCGGTAGTTGATGACCCTTTTACCGAGGTTTTCTTTTTCAAAATAAGCGATGATTTGCTCTCTGGCCACTGAGCTAGAAAGATCGCTCCACTCCCCGCTATTTTTTAAAACCTCTTCTTTGGTGTGGGGCAAACTTTGAGAACTTTGAGTGATCACTTTAATAGGGATATGATAAAGATTAGCGAATTCAAAATCCCTTTCATCGCAGGCTGGCACGCCCATTAACGCCCCAGAGCCATAATTGGCTAGAGCGAAATTAGCCACCCAAACAGGGATTTTTTGCTTCGTTAAAGGGTGGATAGCATAAATTCCTAAAAACACCCCTTTTTTCTCTAAGGCTCTTTCTCTTTGAGTCGTGTTTAAAATCGCTTTAATAACCTTTGAATCTTCTTGGCTCACTTGCTTGATGGCATGCTCTACTAAAGGGTGTTCTGGGGCGATCGCAATGTAAGTGACGCCATAAATGGTATCCGCTCTTGTGGTAAAAACTTCAATTTCTTGAATGCCGTTGCAAGCTTTCAAACACTCATCAGCGATCTTAAAACCAAATTGCAACCCGCTAGATTTCCCTATCCAATTTTTTTGCATGGTTAGGACTTGAGAAGGCCAATGATTCTCTAAAGTTTCTAAGTCTTTTAGCAATTCTTCAGCGTAGTTTGTGATCTTCAAATAATATTGGTAGAGTTCTTTTTGAATGACTTCTGTGTCGCAACGCCAACACCTCCCATCAATGACTTGCTCATTAGCTAAAACGGTTTTGTCGTTAGGGCACCAATTGAGCATGGCTTTCTTGCGATAGATCAGCCCTTTTTCCCACAAATCAATGAAAAATTGCTGTTCAAATTTCGTGTAATCCGGATCTGAAGTAGCAAATTCCCTGTTTTTAGAAAAAGAAAACCCTAAAGCTTCAAACTCTTTTTGCATGGCTTCAATGTTTTCATAAGTCCAGGTTTTAGGGTGGATACCATGCTTAATGGCCGCATTTTCCGCAGGCATCCCAAAAGAATCAAACCCCATAGGGTGTAACACATTGTAATGGTGCAAACGATAATAACGCGCCAACGCATCGCCAATGGTGTAATTGCGCACATGCCCCATGTGGATTTCCCCACTAGGATAAGGCAACATGCTTAGAATGTATTTTTTAGGGAGGTTAAAATCGTCTTTAGGCTCAAAACTCTTATTTTTCCACCAAAATTCTTGCCATTTTTTTTCTATATTGATAAAATCCATCATTACCCCTTAGTCTGTTTCGCTCGTTACAACGCTTTCAATCAACAAAAAGATGAGGCTAAAAGCGTTACTAATTAACGCCCCAATCATGAGCATGTAAGCTGTAACCAAATTGTTTAAAATCTGTAAAAACACAAACGCCGGTATGAGGTGCAACACGGTGGCTAAAGAGCTGGCCAACAACTCTGAAGCGAAACGCTTGCACACCCCAATTTTGAGCGTAACAGAAATAAGGTTTAAAGCTAACGCTACAAACAACACCACCGTATTAGGCTCATACAAAAACCCTGCAATGGTGGTTAAAGAAATAAGGCTGAACAGCACATGAATGACCCGACCCCAATCCATAGAAACTCCTTAAACTTGACCGCCCTCATACAAACGGCGCATTTTTTCTTTCTCTTGAGCTTTTTTGATTTTTCTAGCCTCATTCTCATAATATTTACCCATATCAAAGCCTAACAATAACGCTACTTTAGGGGCGATGAAAATAGAGCTGTAAGTCCCTACAATCGTGCCTATTAGCATGGGCAACGAAAAGCCAATGATGATCTTACTCCCAAACACGCACAAAATCAACACCACAAAAAACACGGTTAAAGAAGTTAGAAGCGTGCGCGTGAGCGTGCTGGAAATGGCTTCATCAATGGCTTGAATGGCATTTTTGGTTTTTTGAGAGAGCATCTCTTCTCTGATTCGATCAAAAATAATGATCGTATCATTAATGGAATACCCAATCAATGTGAGCAAAGCCGCAATCACTTCCAGATTCATATCAATCTTAAAAACAATCACCGAGCTTGTCACTAAAATCACATCATGCACAAGCGCAACAACGCTCGCTAAAGCGAAACGCCATTCATAGCGGAAACTCACATAAACCATGATCGCTATTAGTGCTAAAATCAGCGACAAAATGCCCTTTTCTTTCAATTCGCTCCCCACTCTAGGGCCAACAGTGTCAAATTTACGGATTTCAAAATCGCCGCTGGGTTTTAAAATATTGGCCACGATAGCGTTCAAGTCTTCATTTTCGGCCGTTTCTACAAAAGGGAATTTGATTAAAATCTCTTCTTTAGAGCCAAATTCGCTCACTTGAACGCCCTTAAAACGAGCTTCTTTTTCAAACAGATCGCGCACTTCTTTAATGGGAGCGTTTTGAGCGTAGCGCACTTGCACCAAACTCCCCCCCGCAAAATCAATCCCTAAAGAAAACCCTTTGAAAAACAAAAGCCCTAACGCCAGAAGCACCAAGATCGCTGAAACGATCACCCCATAATTGGAATAACGCATGAAGCTTAAGATTCTAGTTCGTTTGAATAATTCCATAAAACCTCCTAAGCTCTTTTATTCACGCCAAACCAAAAGTAAAGGCTTTTCGTTTGGGCTAATTTAGGTAGAAGGGCTTGATAAATCCCTTGCGTACCTATAATAGCGGTGATGATAGAGGCTAAAATCCCAATGCCTGTGGTTAGGGCAAAGCCTTTAATCGCTCCTGTGCCATAAGCGTATAATAACACCGAAGCGATCAAGGAAGTGATATTGGAATCAAAAATCGCCCGACTCGCATTGATATAGCCTAAATGGATCGCCTTAACAACACCCTCTCCTTCTCTTAAAACTTCTCTAATGCGTTCGTTGATAATGATATTAGCATCCACGGCAATCCCCACGGTTAAAACAATCCCTGCCATTCCCGGTAAAGTCAGCGTCGCTCCAAAAATCGCCATGACCGCCACGATCAAAAAAAGATTGACCACTAACGCCATGCAAGCGATCACCCCAGCCATGGAGTAATAAAGCGCCATAAAGCCCATCACCAAAATAAAGCCCCCAATAAGGGCGATAATGGAAGTTTTAATGCTGTCTTTCCCTAAACTCGGACCTACAATCCTTTTTTCTAAAACCTGAATGGGCGCATTCATCGCCCCACTCCTTAAAGCGATCGCTAAATCGCTCGCTTGAGCCACGCTAAAATTCCCGCTAATCTGCCCGCTCCCCCCACCAATGCGTTCTCTGATCACTGGGGCTGAATAGACCTTATTGTCTAAAACGATCGCCATGCGTTTGCCCACATTCGCGCCTGAAAAATCCCCAAAAATCTTAGCCCCTTGCGCATCTAGCGTGAAGCTCACCACCGGCTGGTTGTTTTGATCATACACCACTTTCGCGTCTGTAAGCATTTCGCCATCTAAAATAGGGATCGCTTTGAGTAAGATTTTACCCCCCATTTCCGCATCAGACAACAACACGCTGCCTAATTTTTGAGCCTCTAAATCCGTCATATTCATCGCATCTTTATTGTGCTCTTCATCCACTGCCATCATCTGCAAATGAGCGGATTTAGAAATCAAGTCTTTAGCGCGCCGTTCTTCTTCTAAGGTCTTAATGCCGGGCAATTGCACCGAAATTTCTTCTCGGCCTTGCTGAATGACTACAGGCTCTGCCAAACCAAATTGATCCAAGCGGTTACGAATGATCCCTATCACTTGCAAAATCGTGTTTTTACGCAATTCTTCTTGCTCTAAAGGGGTGAGCTTCACGCTATAAAACTCCGCTTCTTTTTTGATTTCAAACTGGCTATGACCTTGCAATTCCAATAAAAGCGCGTCTAATTTTTTCGCTTCATCTTCATCTAAAAGCTCAAAACTGATCCCTTCTAAACTGGATTTAATGTCTTTAAGCAAGATATTTTGCTTTTTAGCGTTGTATTCTAAAGCGGACGCTAGGCTTAAATACTTGTTTTTTAAAGCTTCATCGGTTTGCACCCCTAAAAGCATGTTCAACCCCCCCCTTAAATCCAAACCTAAAGTGATTTTAGGGCCTTTAGTTTCTAGCAAAGAAGGCACAGAAAACCCTACCCCTAAAAGAAGCGCAAAGATAAAAACGATTAAACGAGGGTTAAAAAGTTTCATTTAGTTGTTGTTGGGTGTTGTTTCTTCGTCTAATTTGAACGCTACATAGTTTTTAGAAAGTTTAGCGGTGGTGTCATCATTGAGTTTCACGCTAAAAAAATTCGCTTCCGCTTTAAGCACCTCAACGATGAGCCCTCCTTGAGTGACAATTTTATCGCCCTTAGTCAAACCCTCTATCATTTCTTTATGCTTTTTTTGCTGTTGGCGTTGCGGGCGAACAATTAAAAAATAAAAAATAAGAAACAACACCAAAAAGGGTAAAAGCGTCGTTATAATTTCTTTAGTTTGTCCCATTAAATTTCCTTAAAAGATGTTTTAATCTCAAATTATAGCATTTTTCACTATTTCTTTAAAGCCGCTCTTTTATCTAGTGCGAATAAATATAAAGCCCCTATGATCCCAGAAATCAAAGATCCGAGTAAAATCGCAATTTTTGCCACTTCCATAGCGTCCTCATGCTCGATCGTAAAAGCCAGATTAGAAATAAACATAGACATGGTAAAGCCAATCCCTGCTAAAAGCCCAGCCCCTAAAATATGCCACCAGCTGATGCCTTTAGGGCGCGCGGTGATTTTAAGCTTTTCGCTTATGAAAGTGATTAGGAAAATCCCTAAAGGCTTGCCCAAACAAAGCCCTAAAATAACCCCTAAAAGCACCTTATCCACTTCTAAATTGATGCTAGAATCAACGCTCACCCCAGCGTTTGCAAACGCGAATAAGGGCATGATGAAATACCCGCTAATGGGGGCTAAAAAATGCTCCAATCTTTCTAAGGGGCTTTGTAAAGCGCTCGCTTTTTCTTCAATGGAATGCAAGATTTCTTGCTGCTCTTTGGTTAAAAGCGCTCCTGAACTCGTCTCTGCGTATCGTTTGCCTAATTCCAAAAGCTCTACATTTTTAGAATCTTTAGGGATTTTCACCGGTATTATAAAAGCTAGAACCACCGCAGCGATCGTCGCATGGATACCGCTTTGATGCACGCAAAACCAAAGCAACACCCCTAAAAGCAAGTAAGGGATGAGCGATCGGACATTCAGGCGGTTCAATACGGCTAAAACAAGAACCACCCCTAAAGCCCCTAAAAGCCATGCGAATTTTAAATTCGTGGTATAAAAGAGTGCGATCACCACAATAGCCCCCAAGTCATCAGCCACCGCTAGAGTGATTAAAAAAACCTTTAAGGCGGTTGGCACCCTCTTGCCTAAAAGCATGATCACGCCTAAAGCGAACGCAATATCCGTCGCCATAGGGATCCCAAAACCATGCTGAGAAGGCGTGTTGGCGTTAAGAAAAAAATAAATCAATCCTGGAGCTATCATGCCCCCTATGGCTGCGATCACAGGGAAAGAAGCTTTTTTGAAACTGGATAATTCCCCAAACAACAATTCTCGCTTGATCTCTAAGCCTATCATTAAAAAGAATAACGCCATTAAGACATCATCAATCCAGTTATGCAAACTAAAGCCGATAAAAAAATCCCCTACTTGAAACCCAAAAGGGGTGTGCCATAGCGCAAAATAACTTTCTTTTAAAAACGAATTAGCCACCACCATCGCTAAAACGGCGTTCAAAAAGAGGAAAATCCCCCCAAAAGACTCGCTTTTAATGAAGTTCTTAAGCGTCAAACTGAGCGCGTTTTCTGTTTTTTTGAGATTCATAGACAACCTTAAAATTTTTATTTTCAAACCCATAATTTTTCAAGCAGTCTTTTATGAGCGTAAATGATGCCCGCTTGTATCTTAAAATGGGGGGCTTGAGTTTTCAAAAACTCAGCGTAATGAGACACTTGCGCTTTATGGCTTTGCTGGTAATTTTGAGAGCTTTTGTAATCTAAAACATACAAATTTTGCCCCCTATCCCACAACAAAACATCTATCCTAGACACAACCCCTTGGAATAAAAAAGCCGCTTCACCCCTTAAGGTATAATTTTTAAAAAGAGCTTGTATCTCTGTATCGTTTTCAAAAAGCTCTAAACTCTCTTCTAACGCTTGGTGATCCAAACCATAAAAACCATGATGGTAGTTTAAATATTCTAAAACGCTTTGTTTAGGAATGTTGTAAGCGTATTGGTATTCTAATCCCTTGTGCAAAGCGATACCGAAATTAATCGCTTCTTGGTCGTTATTCTTTTCATAATCGCTATCTGGCTCTTCTTCTATCTCTTGGACTTGCTCGCCATAGGCATGGGGCTTGATGACAACGCTTGTAATTAAAGGCTCTTTTTGAGGAGAAACAACCGGCATAATTTCTCCCTCTTCTAAAGGCGTAAGATCCAATTGTTCGCGCATTGTTTTGTTTTTGCTTTCTTTTTTGCTTTCTTTTTTGTCTTTGGCCACGACAATCAGCCCTAACTCAGCCCTAGTGAATGCGACATAATACACATTGGTTTCTTCGTGATCTTTGGCCGCTTCTTCTTTGTCTAAAGCCCTAGCGTAATCTTTATCCACCACCTCACGATTTTTCATCCTGTAATAAAGGCGTGCAAGCTCTGCGCCGTTATATTCTTCAAGGAGTTGATTGGCATGGCTTGAATTAGGATTGCCCAAGCGTTCGCACACGATCACATAAGGGAATTGCATGCCTTTAGATCCATGAATGGTCATGATCTGCGCGCCTTTTGGATTGAAAGAAGCGATCTCTTTAGCCTCTAATTTTTCTAAAAATTCATTGGCGTCTTCGCACCCAATGGCCAATTCCAAACAGCTTTGCGCAGGCTCTTCATAAAGTTTAAACTGCTCCATAATTTTCCACACAAAGCTTGCCACGCTCTCTTTTTTAGGGTTAAAACCAGGTAAAGCGATCGCATCATCATGCAAGTATCCGGCGAGTTTTAAAACGCTGTGCTTATAAAAGGGCTTGTAAGGTTCTTCTGCTAAAGCGTATTCTAAAGCGTTCTTAATGATCTTAGATTCTACCAATTGAGACAATCTCGCGCTAGATTCCGTGCTTGGGCAAATTACGCTCAAACGCTCTTGCAAATAATTTTTGATTTCTAAAGCGTCCTTATTGGTGGCGCATAAAATGGTAATGTCTTTAGGATCAATACGATGATCTAAAAGGTTTTTAGCTTCTTGTAAGATTTGTTCTAATAACAATTCTTTTTCATCAGCCACTAAAGAAACTTTAACATAGCCGTCTGTAGCATGTTTATTTTGAGAAGTTTTAGGGTATTTTTGCTCCAAATAAGCGGTGGGGGAATTTTGATAAGCTTTTTTAAAAGTGGTGTTCACGTAATTAATGATTAAAGGCGCACTGCGGTGGTTGAATTCCAAATTATCGTGGTAAAAATCCTTAGAAACGCTTTCAAATAAGGAGCTAAAACTCCCCCTAAAGGCATAAATGCTCTGCTTGACATCGCCCACAAAAAACACGCTCCTGTGCCATTTCGCTTGCCCTATCCCGGCTTTAATCTCATCAATAAAAGGGGCTAAAATCTTATAATCGTTCAAGCTCGTGTCTTGAAATTCATCAACCAAAATGTGCGCGATCTTGCTGTCCAACCTGAAATAAAAAAACTCCGCCGGCATTTCTTCATAACCATTCAATAAGACATGAACCTTATCTTTAATCGCATCAAAATCTAGGGCTTGGATTTTAGAAGTGGCTTTATCATAAAGCTGGATGAATTTAGGGAATTTTTTAAATATTGCGGTTTCTTTGGCTTCATAATAGCGTTTTAAATCGTTTTCAATCTCTTCGCACTCCCTCTCTAAAGTGGGGATTTCACTTTTGAGTTTTTTGAAATAGCGATATTCGCTCTTTTTTTCAAGCCAGGTTAAAGAGCTGTTTAAAAATCCCCTAAAACTATCGCATTTAATGGCTTTTTTAGCCTCATTTGATGCTGTTTCTATGCTTTGAATTTGGTTGTTTAAGCTCCTTAGTTTTTCTAAAAAACCCTTTTCATCAAATGCGGGCTCTTTCTTATTAGGATCAAATAAATAGAGCTTGTTTTTTAAAAAACGCAGCCGCTCTAAAATAGAATCGCTTGTGTAACTCTCATAACTTAAGCATTGGACGATAAAAGCGCTCAATTCTTCAAGCTGTTCGCTGTTTAAAGCGCTCAAAAAACCCTCATTAAGGCATGTTTGATACGCTTCTGTGTCTTCATTGACTTCAAAATTCGCGCTCAACCCCACAAACCAGCAAAATTTCCTTAAAATGCTTTGGAAAAACGCATCAATGGTGCTGATCCTAATTTCAGCGTTTAAAAAGCGTTGGTAGATTTTTTGAGCGCTATTTCGCACCAAGCTAGGGTCTAAATGGTATTTTTCTTCTAATTCTTTCAGGATATTTTGGGATTTTTCTTTTTCGCTCTCAAGGTTTTCTTTTTGCAAAATTTTTAAATAGTCTAAAATGCGCTCTTTCATTTCGGCGGTGGCTTTTTTAGTGAAAGTGAGCGTTAAAATCTCGCTAGGATTAGCCCCCTTAAACAATAGGGCCAAAAACCGCACGCTCAAAGCGAAAGTCTTCCCGCTCCCTGCTGAAGCCTTTAAAGCCATGCATTGTCTTTTTGTATCCATGATAGCTATCCTAAAATTCTGTTTTGTCTTTATTATAACCTAAAAGCCTTTTTTACTTAAGCTAAAAAACCTTAATCTTTTGCTATAATCATAGGGTTTTGTCATTTTCTCTATGATTTATAGGGATTAAAGGGCAAAGACAGCGTCAAATTCACACATGCTAATCCTTGTATTTAGGTGTTCTTAAGAAATTTAAGAATCAAATGAGCATGGAGGAAGAGAACCAAAATAACTTTAAGGAGAATTCTCATGGTAACCATGAAAGATTTATTAGAATGCGGTGTGCATTTTGGACACCAAACAAGGCGTTGGAATCCTAAAACCAAAAAATTCATTTTTGGCGTTAGGAAAAATATCCATATTATTGATTTGCAAAAAACCTTGCGCTATTTTAGATACACTTATAATATCGTGCGCGATGCGAGTGCTCAAGGCAAGAGCATCATGTTTGTAGGCACTAAGAAACAAGCCAATGAGACTTTGAAAGAATTTGCTGAAAGCATTCAAGTCCCTTATGTCAATTACCGCTGGCTTGGTGGCATGCTGACTAATTTTAGCACCATTAGAAAGTCGGTTAGGAAATTAGAAATCATTGAAGAAATGGAAAATAGCGGTCAAATTGATCTATTGACTAAAAAAGAAAAGCTCATGATTTTAAGGAAAAAAGAAAAGCTGGATAAGTATCTTGGTGGGGTGCGCCACATGAAAAAAATCCCTGATATGATTTTTGTGATTGATGTGGCTAAAGAAAAAATCGCTGTCGCTGAAGCGAGGAAACTCCATATCCCTATCGTGGCTCCCTTAGACACCAACTGCGACCCTGATTTAGTGGATTACCCCATTCCTGGAAATGACGATGCGATCCGCTCTATTAGGCTATTTTGTAAAGAAATGAGCGAAGCGATTTTAGAGGGGCGAGAACTCATGCAAGAAGAAATCGTCCATGCGGATGAAAATAGTGAAGAGATAGAGTTCGTGAGCAATGAAGAAAAAGAAGAAATGCTCGCTGAAATCCAAAAAGAAATCACTCAAGGAGTCGAATAATGTCAGGAATTAGCGCTCAATTAGTCAAAAAATTAAGGGATTTAACCGATGCGGGCATGATGGATTGCAAAAAAGCCCTTGTGGAAGTGGCTGGGGATTTGCAAAAGGCCATTGATTTCTTGCGCGAAAAAGGCTTGAGTAAAGCCGCTAAAAAAGCCGATAGGATCGCTGCTGAGGGCGTGGTCGCTTTAGAAGTAGCGCCTGATTTTAAAAGCGCAATGATGGTAGAAATCAATAGCGAAACGGATTTTGTGGCTAAAAATGAGGGCTTTAAGGAATTGGTTAAAAAAACTTTAGAAACGATCAAAGCCCACAACATTCATACCACAGAAGAACTGCTTAAAAGCCCGTTAGACAACAAGCCTTTTGAAGAATATTTGCACTCTCAAATCGCTGTGATCGGTGAAAACATTTTAGTGAGGAAAATCGCTCATTTAAAAGCCCCTAGCTCTCATATTGTCAATGGTTATGCGCATTCTAACGCCAGAGTGGGCGTGTTAATCGCCATAGAATACAATAATGAGAAAAACGCTCCAAAAGTGGTTGAACTGGCTCGAAACATCGCTATGCATGCCGCAGCGATGAAACCTCAAGTGCTAGATTGCAAAGACTTTAGCCTTGATTTTGTCAAAAAAGAAACCTTAGCCTTGATCGCTGAAATTGAAAAAGACAACGAAGAGGCTAAACGCTTGGGCAAACCTTTGAAAAACATCCCCACTTTTGGGAGCCGCATTGAATTGAGCGATGAAGTTTTAGCCCATCAAAAAAAGGCTTTTGAAGACGAATTGAAAGAGCAGGGTAAGCCTGAAAAAATCTGGGATAAAATCGTTCCAGGAAAAATGGAAAGATTCATCGCTGATAACACCCTTATTGATCAACGCCTAACCCTTTTAGGGCAATTCTATGTCATGGACGATAAAAAAACTATCGCTCAAGTCATCGCTGATTGTTCCAAAGAATGGAATGATGATTTAAAAATCACTGAGTATGTGCGTTTTGAATTGGGCGAAGGCATTGAGAAAAAAACAGAGAATTTCGCTGAAGAAGTGGCTTTGCAAATGAAGTGAGATTTTAGGAAACGACCTTTAAAGGTTGTTTTCTTTTAACTTTTTAACTTTCTTTATTTAATCTTGTTTTTAGCTAAATTCTAAACGCTATAGTTTATTCCAACAGCCCCTAAGACCCCAAAATTTAAGTGCTCTTAAGCTAAGTCTAATATAGTTAAAAGATTTAAAGGGAACTTAAAATTGTATCAGTAGGGATTTGAGAATTTGAAAAAATATTATAGGTAATGAAATCATTGGTATCTGTGTATTGCGGTTTGAATGAAGGTGATTTAAACAAACTCCAAGAGACTATCAAGCCTTTCAAACATTTTTCCACCTTAAAATACTAATACATTAGCACCGCCCTTGATTCTTTGCCCACTATATCACAGATAGCGCATGGGTTAATCGCTATTCTAGAATAACTCTAGTCAAATACCTTCTCCCTAGTTTATTCCCCCAATATGACAAAATGATTTTATCTGATGCGAATACGGCCTAAAGTGAGATGAGAGCGAAGCGAACCGGCTAAACACCCCCTACCCGTTTCATCAATGCCTAGAGTCATTTACATAATTCTCAATATTTTCTTTAAAATCTTTGAAAATAAATTTAATGTTCAAAATTTTAATTTTTTCTTGAATGTTTTGTCCCAAATGATCATCGCTTGATATTAAAATGCATTTCGCATTAGCTCCACCAAAAATTTGAGCGTTAGTAGATAAATTGGCTAAAACCCCTTTATCTTTTAATCCCCCACTCTTGCACTCTATAATATAGAGATTTTTACCATCGCTAAAAGCCATGTCAAGCTCAGCGTAAATAGGACGCTCATTTCTTTGAGTATCAGTCATGCTTTCAACGCTCAAACGCATATTCAAGCGTAGATCATAAATCACTTGTTTATCTAGCAAATCTAGTAATTCAAAATAAATATATTCTTCAAACCAACCCCCTATAATGTATTTTCTAAAATCATCTTCATTTTCTGAATATTTAAGCTTCATTTCCTTTCCGTCTATATTCACGCAAACTTGATGGTCTTTGTAAAGCAATTTAAGGTTATTGCCGCAGATTTTTATCGTTTTGTCTTTAGAATAACTATTATTAATTCTTTGATAGAGTGGAATAATTCTTGAACGATGCTCATACAATAGATTGCTTAAAGCCGCATGCTTACCAAAAGCAATATCGTTTTTATTAGGGATTGGGATTTCCCAAATTTGTTTGGTAAATTCCACCCATTCCTCTTGAGTCAATTGGCTTTGTTCTTTTTGCTCTTCTGTGGGTTGTTTGGGTTTGCCGTCTTTGACAAACACGCCGATAAATTCTATAGTATTTTGCGCATAAAAATTTCTAGGATAAGGGTAGCTCCCAAACATCAATCTTTTAGTAGGATTGGCGCGTTTCCAAATATAGACATCCAGCAAGAACATTTTAGGCTTGTTTTCTAGCGTGTTGTTTAAATCATGCAAAATGGAGCGCTGAATATCAGCATGCAAATCAAAGATATGGCGGTTATAGTGCGTGTTTAAAACCTTTTTAAGCATGGGCATTAAAGGCGCATTAATGCATAGCTTACCATTGGGTTTTAGCGCTCTGTAGCACTCAAGCCAAACTTTTAAAAGACCTAAAAGATAATCTTCATATTTTTCTAACGCCCCCAAATCTTCAACATGTTGGGCTGAATGCTGTAAGTCTTGTGTGCCATTTTTCGTGTAATCTTTGATGTTGAAATAAGGCGGGCTTGTGATGATCAAATCCACGCTATTATCTGGCACTTCATTCATGTTGGCGCTGCTATGATAAAACACTTTATTGATATTCAATCTTATTTTTACCTTTTATTCAACTTCAATGGGTTTCACAGAGATAATTTTACAATGAAATAAGGGTATTTTAAAAAATGAGTCAGTCAAGGCAATCTAAATTTTCAATAAGCCAAACTCCCTAACGCTCTCGCTTAAAAGGTAATCGTCTTCTAGTAAAAAAATCTTTTTTTACATGGGGGTATTGTAGCACTTAATTAAAGGGCTTTGTTATAATACTTCCTAATGTTTTTTAAGGAGCGTGATGATGAAAACGAACGAAGCGCAATTTTATGAAGTTTTAGAAAACCTTTTCATAGGCGTTAAGATTGAAGACCAGCCAGAAAACCTTTTAAATCCTAACGCTAAAGCGGTGAAAAATGGCATGATCAACCTCATGAAGGCTAAAAGCCAGTATTACCACCATAAAAAACAAGAATTAAAAAAACTCATTGATTCAAAATGCCAAGACAACAACGATCTCAAAGAAGAATTGTTTGACAAACTCTATAGCTTTTTCAAGCGTTATTTCAGCGCTAATGGAGGGATTTATTTCAACGACACGCCCCTTTACGATAATCTTTATACCAAAAGCGATTATGAAAAATGCTCCCTTAAAAAAGACACCGCCTTATTTTATAAAACTAAAGATCTTTATTACGTGAAAAGCGAAACGATTTATAAGGATTTTTGCTTTGAATTAGAGGGTATTCTTTTTAATTTTGACGCTTCTTCACTAGAAAGCAAAAAGTATAATGAAAAAGTGGATTTAGTCTTTGATTTAAAAAGTATAGTAAAAGATATAGACACAAAAACTAACACCCTGAATTTCAGCGTTACACTCAGCAGCAAGGGGACTCAAACAAAAACGAATGAAATCCTAAAAGAATGCTCCAATCAAGGCGTCAAACTTGATGAAGAAGTGTTAAAAAAAGCGTTTGTGAAATTCAAAAAGCAAGGCAGTATGGATTATTTTATTCATAAAAACGCGCAAGGGTTTTTAAAAGAGCAGTTGGATTTGTATCTGTTTGAATACCTTTTTAAAGAAATGACTGCATTTGATTTAAAACGCCTTAATGGAATCAACATTATTAAAGAAGTGGCTTTAGAAGTGATTGCATTAGTGAGCGAGTTTGAAAACGAACTCTGTAAGATTTGGAACAAACCCCGCTTGGTGTTGAACTCGCATTTCATTGTGAGCTTAGACAAACTCAAAGCCAAAAACTACGATTTGAATAAGATCACAAGCCACCCAAACTACCCCAAACAAGTTAAAGAATGGGAAGACTTGAATTTAGAGATCGCAGACAATCTTTTAGAAAACGAGTTTTTGCCCCTAGACACACTCTATTTTAAAGATTTAGAAGAAGAGGTTAAAAGCTTATTCAGCGAAAATGAAATCAACGGCACGCTCATTAAAAGCGAAAACTACCAAGCCCTAAACTCCCTTAAAAACCGCTATAAAGAAGCCATTGATTGCATTTATATTGATCCGCCTTACAACACGCAAAACAATGAATTTGTTTATGCGGATAATTTCAAACGCTCCAGTTGGCTCGCTATGATGGAAAACCGCCTGGAGCTTGCGCATGCCTTATTGAGTGATAAAGGCGTGATGTTTGTGAGCATTGATGATAACGAACAGGCTTATTGCAAAGCGCTCATGGACGAAGTGTTTAATGGGGGGGGGTGATAACTTTGTAGCGAATGTGGTTTGGCAACGCTCCTACTCGCCTATTAATTTAAAAAAACATTTTTCCAACAACCATGACTATATTTTAACTTATGCAAAAAACATTGAAAACTTGCATGATTTTACCCTTGAACGCACAAGCGAGATGAATGCACGCTATAAAAATTTAGATAACGATGAAAGGGGCGTGTGGAAATCCTCCGATTTGTCAGTTGGACCGGCTGTTGAGCGTAATATTTACCCTATTTTTAACCCCTACACCAAGCAAGAAATATACCCTCCGCATGGTCGCTCTTGGGTTTATTCGCAAGAAAAATTACAAGAATTGATCGCTGACAATCGCATATCTTTTCCTACAAGCGGTAATGGTGTGCCACGCTATAAACGCTTTTTGAGTGAAGTCAAGCAAGGCGTAACCCCCATGAGCCTATGGACTTATCAAGAAGTAGGACACACCCAAGACGCCATGCGAGAAATTAAAGAGATTTTTGAAGGGCAAGCCCTTTTTGACACCCCCAAACCCGAAGCCCTACTCCAACGCATTTTAGAGATTTCCACAAAAGAAAACGACCTCGTGTGCGATTTTTTCGCTGGGAGCGGGACGACTTGCGCGGTGGCGCACAAGTTGAAAAGGAAGTATATCGGTGTTGAAATGGGGGAGCATTTTGAGCGCGTGATTTTGCCTCGCCTTAAAAAGGTTATAGGCGGTTTTAAAAGCGGCACGCTTAAAGAATTTAATGGAGGTGGGGTAGTCAAAGTTTATGAATTGGAAAGCTATGAAGAGATTTTAAGAAAAATCAAGTATGAAGACAACGACAAACCCCTAGCTTATGATGAACAATACAGCGATTTAGTGGAGCGCAAAGAACATTCTTACACGCTCAATATAGAAGCGCTAGAAAAAATGGGCGTGGATATTAAAGAGACTTTGGAAAATTTACACGGCGTTGGAGTGGAGTTTTTCAATGAAAAAGTGGTGAAGTTTAAAGGGAATGATAAAGAAGTGGGGATTTTAAAAGCCTTAAAAGAAGCGCTCATTTGGTAAGGAAGAATAATGGCAAAGAAAAAACAAGAAGTAAGGAATAATGAAATTTTTGTCGCTCAAAAACTCACTGAAGAGGAATTGAACGCTAACGAGATTAACGATCCGTTAGAAATGCTGGACTTTAAAAGCTTTGATAGTAATAAAGAGCTTTTAGATTACCAACAGCAAGCTTTGATCAACGCTTTTAGAATGCTTGTCGCTTATTTTAGGGATTTCAAAGAAAATAAAAAAGAATTTTACGCATTTTATCAAAAGCATTATTCATTCGCTAATTGCGATTTCGCTAAAAAGAAACTGAATCATTTGTTAAAGAGCCATTTTAAAGTAGAAAATGGTTGCGTGAAGTTTGAAAATTTTATCAACCGCCTAGCCTTTTACATGGCCACAGGGAGCGGTAAAACGATCGTCATTATCAAACTGGTAGAGCTTTTAAGCGTGGCTATGGCAAAGAGTCTGTTTTATTGAAGAAAAACAATTTAAGCGCTTTTAAGGAATTGAAAGATTTAAACGACAAGGAAAAAGAAATCGCGCTTTTAAAAGCGTTATTGCTTTTAGGCATGCAAAAACGCTATAAAACAGAAGGCTATTTTCATGACCCTTTAATGCTCGTGTTCACGCATTCTGTGAACGTGGAAAACAGCGATGCGGAAATCTTTTTTAAAACTTTAGCGCGCGTGATTGAAAATGACGATGAGAGCGATTTTTTAAAAGCCAAAGAAGATTTATTAGAGGAATTAAAGGAGCCGGAATTCCTTTTTAGCGATGGCAAAGATAAAGATAAAGAATATAAAATTGAGGTCTTTAAAGAAAGTTTAAACGATATAGATTTTAAACGCTTAAAAGAAGAGGTTTTTTATGCCAGTAACGGGTATATTGAAGTGATCATTAACCCTAAAAACAACCAAGAAATCGCTTTCAAGCTCAACACGAGCGATAAAGTCTTTTGCCTGATTAGAATAGGCGATATTACAGAATGGATCCGTGAAAAATTAAAGAGCGTGAAGGTGGTGAGTAAGAATTTGAGCTTTAAAGAAGAGAGCTATTTCAGCCAGATCGATAAGAGCAGTATCAATATTTTAGTGGGGTCTCGCGCTTTTGACACTGGGTGGGATAGCACAAGGCCTAGCGTGATTTTATTTTTAAATATAGGGCTTGATGATGACGCTAAAAAATTGGTGAAACAATCTTTTGGCAGGGGCGTAAGGATTGAAAGCGTCAAAAACCAACGCCAAAGGTTAGCGTATTTAGACATAGATGAAGCCATTAAAGAAAAGTTGAAACCAAACGCTGCAATGCTGGAAACGCTTTTTGTGGTACCCACCAACCATGCAAGCCTTGAAGCGATTTTAAAGTTCCAAAAAGAGAGTGAAAATGGGGGTGAGAATAGAGGCTCTTGGCATGAAATCAAATTAGAAAAAACGCCCATAAAACACGCCTTATTCGTGCCTTGCTACCGAAAAGAACAAACCAACGCTCTTAAAATTTCTCCAAGCGCTTCGTTTAAAATGAGCGAAAAAAATTTTAAGGATTTAAAAGAGTATTTTCATTTAATGAGTGAAAAGCATTTTATTTTAAAGCATGAAATTTATGACCCTAAAGATTATGCGCTGTTAAAAGATTTGATACAAACAGCGCATTTTAAAAAGGTATCAACCTGGCATTATAAAGATTTAGATTACATGATCTCTGAAATTAAAGGCAAGCTATACCCCAATCAAAAAGTGCCTAAAGACGAGTTTAACGCCCTAGATAATGAGAAAATCGTGCATTTTAAAAGGATTCAAGTTAAGGCGAGTAAAAAAGAAGCATTAATGAAAACCATCCAAGAAGTGAAAGAGTATGCGCCTTTGGATAAAGAAACTTTAAGAAAAAAAATCGCGCAAGGCGAGATCGACATTGATAATATAGACAAACACAAACAAGACAAAACGTTCAAAGTTGATGATGCAGAGCTGTTAAAGCTCAAAGAACATTACTACACCCCTTTAATTAAAGCCAAAAACTGCGATTGGCTTAAGCATGTGGTTAAAGTAAAGAGCGAGAGCGATTTTTTAGAAGAGTTGTTAAAGATTACAGAAATGTTGCAAGAAAACTATGATTTTTGGGCGTTCAGCAAGATTGATGAGCATTTAGACCATTTGTTTATCCCTTATATAGACAACGCTACAGAAAGGCGCTTTTTCCCTGATTTTATCTTTTGGCTGCAAAAAGGCAGCACGCAGATCATTTGCTTCATTGATCCTAAAGGGAGCAAACACACTGATTACGAACATAAGGCAGATGCGTATGAACTTTTTAAAGATAAGGTTTTTAACCCTAAAAACGATCCCAATCTCAAAATCAAAGTGGTTTTAAAATTTTATGGGGATAAGGATGATGTGGGGGAGGGTTATAGGGATTTTTGGATTGAAAAAGGGAAACTAGAATATTTTTTTCTGGATTTAAAGGATTGGTCTGATTTCATTGAAAGGGGCTAAAAACGCGTTTGAATAGCCTTGAATAGAGCGCTAGTTTTTCACACCGCTTAAAAACACATGCCTTAAAAGTTTGGCTTCGCTTAAAAAAGCGTTTTTCAACACCGCGCTTTTATAAGTGTAATGATCTTCAACGCTTGAAACTTCGCCCACAAACACCCCCGCTCCAAAAATCCCGTCTAACCCGCTCGTTAGCACCTGATCGCCTATGTTGATTTCAGCGCTTGGGACAATGAAATCCACGATTAATTCTTGCTTGAAATTAGTCCCTATAAAGCCTAAGACTTGATTTTGGCCTACCATCACGCTATAAGCGCACCGCTTGTGAGCGTTCAAAAACCCGTTCAAGCGCCCTTTTTCTAGCACGGCAATGCCTATGGCTTGGTTGTGAGAAACAAGGCCATAAATCTTGTTTTCTTCTAAATTCGTAATAGGTTTAAGAGAAACGCTGCGCGTGTCTTCTAAACTGATGAATGAAGTCATGAAAGTGGGGGTATAAGTCATTTTTGGATTTTCTAAAGGATAAATACTATTCAAACGCTCTTTCAAATCAGCGTTTTCTAGTTTTAAAGTTTCTAAAATCAAGCGTTCTTTTTGAAACTCCTTAATGTTTTGGGCTTGAAAAAAATACGCTTGAACGTTGTCCAGTAAGCTGTTTTTTGCGCTCATCAAGGCGTTTTTAATCCGGTCGCTGATATAAGAAGAGCTGCCTTTAATGTCTAAAAAATAAAAAATAAGAAAAATCCCTAAAAGCCAAAGGAATTTAAAATAAAAACGCATGCATTATTCACTAAAACCCACACGGCTGAGTAAATCCAAATCTTGTATGGCTTCCCCTGTGCCTTTGGCTACCGCCAATAAAGGCTCATCGCCCACATACACAGGGAGTTTAACCATATCGCTCAAATACTTGTCTAAGCCCTTAATCAAAGCCCCACCGCCGGTAAGCACCACGCCATTTTGCACAATGTCTTTCGCTAAATCCGGCTTCACCTCTTCAAGCACGCTCCTTAAAGCGCTAGAGATTTCCCTCACCTGATCTTTAATGGCTTCAAACACATCATCAGAGCTCAATTCAATCGTGTGCAATAGCCCGCTCACTTGATCCCTCCCTGACACTTCCATAGTGAGTGGCGGATCCAATTTGATCGCGCAACCGATTTCAATCTTAATCTCTTCGCCGGTGCGCTCCCCTATCAACAAATTGAATTTCTTGCGGATGTATTCCACGATGCTTTGATCCAATTTATCCCCAGCCACTCTAATGCTTTTAGAAATGACTAACCCCCCAAGGCTGATCACGCCAATTTCAGTCGTGCCACCGCCAATATCCACGATCAAACTCCCTTGCGGCTCTTTCACTGGCAAGCCTGCCCCGATCGCGGCTGCCATAGGCTCTTCAATCAAAAAGACTTCTCTAGCCCCAGCGCTCAAAGCGCTCTCTTTAACCGCATTCCTTTCCACGCTTGTCAGCCCATAAGGCACGCACACCATGATGCGCGGTCGGATCCATGTTTTTCGTTTGTGCGCTTTTTCAATAAAGTAGCGGATCATTTTAGCGGTAATGTCATAATCGGCGATCACGCCATCTTTCATGGGGCGAATCGCTCTGATGCTGTTAGGGGTTTTGCCTAGCATTTCCTTAGCCTCGCTCCCCACTGCCAAAATATCATAAGCTTTAGAATCAAACAACCCCATGCGCACCGCCACAATAGAAGGCTCATTGATAATAATGCCCTGCCCTTTGACCAACACGATCGTGTTAGCCGTGCCTAAATCTATGGCAATATCATGCGAAAACAAACCGATTAATTTGCTAAAAATCATGCCCTTTGTGATCCTTTGTTATTAAATTGAATTGAATTGATAAGCGTATTCCTTAAGGAAAGATTTTAGAATGCGTTTTAGCGATGATCAAAGGTTCAGCTTGTTTCAAAACACAATCTTTAGTGATACGCACTTCTGATCCCTTAAGCTTGGGTAAATCAAACATAATATCCAAACAAAAATCTTCAATGATCGCCCTTAAGCCCCTGGCCCCCGTTTTTCGCTCTAAAGCGAGTTGAGCGATTTCTTTAATGGCTTCTTCTTCAAAAATCAAATCCACTTCATCCATTTTGAAAAGTTGCTGGTATTGCTTGATTAGGGCGTTTTTAGGTTTTTGTAAAATATCCACCATCGCTTCTAAACTGATGCTATCTAGCGTGCTTAAAACCGGCAAACGGCCAATAAGCTCAGGGATAAGCCCATAAGTTACTAAGTCATGGGTTTGGACTAAATGCAGGATCGCTTCTTGCTCTTTTTTGCTCATCTTTTCTTGAGTGAAACCCAACACATTTTGCGTGGTGCGTTTTTTAATGATTTCAGCTAACCCGTCAAACGCCCCGGCGCAAATAAATAAAATATCGCTCGTGTCAATTTGAATGAAATTGCCCTCAGGGTGTTTTCTGCCGCCTTTGGGGGGGATATTCACCAAAGAGCCTTCAACGATTTTCAACAACGCTTGCTGAACGCCCTCGCCAGAAACGTCTCTAGTGATGGAGCGGTTTTCTGACAAACGGCTGATTTTATCAATCTCATCAATAAACACAATGCCTTTTTGGGCTTTTTGGACATTCCAATCGCTCGCTTGCAACAATCTTGTGAGGATATTTTCCACGTCTTCGCCCACATAACCCGCCTCAGTCAAGCTAGTCGCATCGCTAATGGCGATAGGAATATCCAAATGCTTGGCGAGAGTTTGCGCCATTAAAGTCTTGCCTGAACCTGTAGGGCCGATCAGTAAAATATTGGACTTGCTCAACTCCACTTCTTCTAAATGCTCTAACTCTAAATCGCTGTCTTGGTTGTCTTGTTTTTTGAGTTTTTCTTTAAAAGATAAGCGCTTGTAATGGTTATACACGGCTACGGAAAAAACCTTTTTAGCCTGCTCTTGCCCTATCACATAATTGTCTAAAACCGCCTTAAGCTCTTTAGGGGCTGGAATGCGAGAGAGCAAAAACTCTTCTTCATAGGCACTAGATTCCATTCGCCTCAATCGATCTCTTTTGAGCGCTAATAAAGAATCCATTCTGTCGTATTTGCTGTCGTATTTGTGCAATTCCCCATGCATCACATCTATACAATATTCGCACACGCACACATCTTTATTGAGATTGCTCGCAAAAATAATACGGCGTTTTTTGGGATCTCTGGATTCTGGTTTTTTGCAAAAACTGCAATAAAGCGTTTCGTTCATGTTATTCCTCTTGTTTTTCTTCGCTAGAATATTCGCTTGACTTATACGCCACGCCCCTAGAACTCTCTAAAATAAAAGAGCAAATCTCTTTCACAAAAGGGTTATTGACATGCTCTTCTAACTCTAATTTAGCGCTCTCTCTTAAAGAGGGGATAGGGCGGAACAACCTCTTATAAAGCGCATGAATAAAATCAATATCCTTACTCTCTAATAATTGGCGCATCCGGTGGCGGTTTAACCCCCTAATAAAAGCACGATTGCCCTCCACGGTGCAATAAGGCGGCACGTCTTTGCCTAAAGCACTCTTACCGGCTATCATGCACCCTTTAGCGATACGCACAAACTGATGGATCGCGGTAAGGCCGCCAATGTTGACATAATCGCCTATTTCAATATGCCCTGCTAAAGTTACGCCATTAGCCAAAATACAATGATTACCGATCACGCAGTCATGCGCGACATGCACGTAAGCCATGAGCAGGTTTTTATCCCCAATAAGGGTTTTTTGAATCCCCCCTTCAGTGCCGGGATTTATCATGCAAAATTCACGAATAAGGTTGTCTTCTCCAACAATCAATTCGCTGTATTCGCCCTTGTATTTTAAATCTTGAGGCTGTGTGCCTAGCACGGCAAAAGGAAAAATTTCGGTGTTTTTCCCGATGAAAGTATGCCCTTGTAAGGTTACATTGTTATGGAGTTTCACGCCATCATTGAGCTTGATATGATCCCCAATAACGCAAAATTCCCCAATCTCTACGCCCTTGCCAATCTCTGCCTTAGGAGAGATGATGGCTGTTTTTGCAATTTTACTCATTTTTATTCTCTCTCTGCGATCATGGCTTTTAATTCGGCTTCAGCGACCACTTTGCCATCCACTTGAGCCGTGCCGCCCACTTGCCAGATCATGCCCTTATGCTTTAAGACTTCTAAATGGTATTCTAATCTGTCGCCTGGGGTTACAGGAATGCGGAATTTAACCTTATCAATCGTCATGAAATACACGATTTTTGTTTTGGCTATTTCAGGGTCAAACCCCCACATGCTAGTGAAAGCCAAAAACCCTCCGCTTTGCGCCATGCCCTCTACGATCAAAACGCCCGGGAAAATGGGCTTATTAGGGAAATGCCCGTTAAACACATCTTCATTAAAAGTGATATTCTTATAAGCGACAATTTTTTGATTGGCTTGTAACTCTATAATTCTATCCACTAAGAGCATGGGATAGCGGTGCGGTAAAATCTGTAAGATATGCTCTATAAAAAATTGAGATTGTAAGTTTTGATGGCTTTGTTCCATAAAATAAACTCCTTGTTTTGGATTCAATTAAAGTGCCATTTTTAGCGTTGGTTATCCTATAAAAATAACCGCTATTATACCATAAGAAAACCGCTCGCTTGTATTTGCAAAAACGCCGATGCATTGCGTCATAAGCTTAAAGAAACGCTTTATTCAAACACCACTCATGCATCATTCATACATTATTCATGCGTGTGACTTAGAATATTCTCTCTTAAATGGTAGTGCGGGTATTTGTTAGAATCCAAAACCACTTGCCCCATGAGCTGCTTGTCCAAATTGAAAATTAAAGGGGCTAGATAATTCACGGTGGAAAGCTCAATAGGGGTTTGAACCACCATGATATTAGCGACTAGAACGCTCTTGGCTCCCTCTAATTCTAAAAGGATTTTTAAGGGGGTAGGCACTTCAAATTCGTATTTTCTTAAAGCAAAGGGATTGACCAGCGTGAAAGACACCACGGAATCATCTTCTGCGCTGTTCAAACGCAAAAAGATTTCATCAATCTTTTGCAAGTGCATTTTATGAATGGTTTCAAACCCTAAGATAGGCGCTTTCACATCAAAAATCATAGGCGATTGCATTCCCTTTAAAAAAGCACAAGATCTTCTCCTTAAAGAATAAAAGACCGCCTTAAAACCAGCGCTCAATGATTTCTAAACTAAAAATCTGTATTATATCAAACAATTTTGGTAAAATCAATTTTTGCTAGTTTTGGGTATAATTCAATGACTGAATAACGATGAAAGTTTAACTGAATAATTATAAAATATAACTAAGGAGTGAGAGATGAGTAAAATAAAACCACAAATCAAGAAAAATAATCCTAGCAAATCTAATTATAGTAGTGGGTGGCACATTTTTGGCGCGGTGTGCATGATTGGAGAAATAGTGCTTACGCTATTGGGTGGGGCTAAGAATAAGAAAAAATAACCATGAGTGGTTCAAAGATTTAATTTTATAAGACAAATGGCATGCGTTTAAAACATTTTAAGACATTCCTTTTTATCATAATGGCGGTGATTGTGATAGGCACCGGTTGCGCGAATAAAAAGAAAAAAAAAGATGAATACAACAAACCGGCGATTTTTTGGTATCAAGGGATTTTGAGAGAAATCCTTTTTGCTAATTTAGAAACAGCGGACAATTACTATTCTTCTTTACAGAGCGAACACATCAACTCCCCCCTTGTCCCAGAGGCGATGCTAGCCTTAGGGCAAGCGCACATGAAAAAGAAAGAGTATGTTTTAGCGTCTTTTTACTTTGATGAATACATCAAGCGCTTTGGGACTAAGGACAATGTGGATTATTTGACCTTTTTGAAACTGCAATCGCATTATTACGCTTTTAAAAACCATTCTAAAGACCAGGAATTTATCTCTAACGCTATTGTGAGTTTAGGCGAATTTATAGAAAAATACCCTAACAGCCGTTACCGCCCCTATGTAGAATACATGCAAATCAAATTCATTTTAGGGCAAAATGAACTCAATCGCGCGATCGCGAATGTCTATAAAAAACGCCACAAGCCTGAGGGCGTGAAACGCTATTTAGAAAGGATAGATGAGACTTTAGAAAAAGAGACTAAACCCAAACCATCGCACATGCCTTGGTATGTGTTAATTTTTGATTGGTAGGATATTTCAAACCATACAAATTTATAACAGAGAGATGAAAAATGACTGAAGATTTTCCTAAAATTCTGCCTTTATTGGTAGAAGAAGACACCTTTTTATACCCCTTTATGATAGCCCCTATTTTCTTACAAAATAATGCGAGCATCAAGGCAGCAGCTTACGCTAAAAACAATAAATCGTTAGTCTTTATTGCATGCCAAAAAGACAAATTGAACGATAATGAAGCCCCTTATTATGATGTGGGGGTGATAGGCTCTGTCATGCGTGAAGCCAACATGCCTAATGGACGCGTGAAATTGCTCTTTAATGGCATCGCTAAGGGGCGTATTTTAGAGCCTGCCAAAGAAAACGAGCAAGGCTTTTTGGAAGCTCAAATAAGCCCTATTGAATATTTAGAATACGATAAAGAAAACATTCAGGCTATTGTGGAAGTGTTAAAAGAAAAGGTGATCACTCTAGCCAATGTCAGCTCACTCTTCCCCCCGGATTTGATCAAGGCTTTAGAAGACAATGACGATCCTAACCGCATCGCTGATTTAATCGCAGCGGCCTTGCATTTAAAAAAAGATCAAGCGTATTTTCTTTTTGCGAACAACAACACCGAACAGCGCTTGTTGGATTTGATTGATATTGTGATAGAAGAGACTAAAACCCAAAAACTCCAAAAAGAAATCAAATCCAAAGTCCATCAAAAAATGGAGCAAACCAATAAGGAATATTTCTTAAAAGAACAGCTCAAGCAAATCCAAAAAGAGCTTGGCACAGACAAACAGCGAGATGAGGATTTAAACCAATACTACCAAAAACTAGAAAGCGTCAAGCCTTTTTTAAAAGAAGAAGCGTTTAAAGAGATTAAAAAGCAAATTGACCGACTGAGCCGAACCCATGCGGACAGCTCAGATAGCGCGACTTTGCAAAATTATGTTGAAACCATGCTGGATGTGCCTTTTGGGCAATATGAAAAAAAAGCACTAGACATTAAGCATGTCAAAGAGCAATTGGATAACGATCATTATTCCTTAAAAAGGCCTAAAGAGCGCATTGTGGAATACTTTGCCACCATGCAGCTTTTAGAAATGCGCCACAAGAAAAAACCAGAAAAAAAAGACAAAACTAAAGGCACGATTTTATGCTTTTATGGGCCTCCTGGCGTGGGTAAAACGAGTTTAGCTAATTCCATCGCTAAAGCGATAGAGCGTCCTTTAGTTCGGATCGCTTTAGGGGGCTTAGAAGACGTGAATGAACTAAGAGGGCACAGGCGCACTTACATAGGCTCCATGCCCGGGCGCATTGTCCAAGGGCTTATTGAAGCTAAAAAGATGAATCCGGTCATGGTTTTAGATGAAATTGATAAGGTGGATAGGAGTGTTAGGGGCGATCCAGCGAGCGCTTTATTAGAGATTTTAGACCCTGAGCAAAATATCGCTTTTAGGGATCATTATGCGAATTTCAGCATTGATTTGTCGCAAGTGATTTTTATCGCTACCGCCAATAATATTGACAGGATCCCAGCTCCCTTAAGAGACAGAATGGAATTTATCAGCGTGTCCAGCTACACGCCTAGCGAAAAAGAAGAGATCGCTAAAAACTACCTCATCCCCCAAGAATTAGAAAAGCACGCCTTAAAGCCTAGCGAAGTGGATATTAGCCATGAGTGCTTGAAACTCATTATTGAAAAATACACCAGAGAAGCGGGCGTTAGGGATTTACGAAGACAGATCGCAACGATTATGCGTAAAGCGGCTTTAAAATACCTAGAGGATAACCCGCACAAAAAAGGGCGAACCAAAAAAAGCGAAGACAAAGATAAAAAAGGCGGAAATGAAGAAAACGAAAAAAGAGGTGAGAGTAAAGACTTCTGCGTCTCTATCACGCCTGATAACCTTAAAGAGTATTTAGAACGCATGGTGTTTGAAATTGACCCCATAGATGAAGAAAATAAAATCGGTATCGTCAATGGCTTGGCATGGACTCCAGTGGGCGGTGATGTGCTTAAAATTGAAGCGGTTAAGATTAGGGGCAAGGGGGAATTGAAACTCACCGGGAGTTTAGGCGATGTGATGAAAGAATCCGCCATTATTGCCTTTTCTGTTGTCAAAGTCTTATTGGATAACGAAACCTTAAAAGCGCCCAAAATCCCTAGCGAGGCCGATGCAGAGAATAAGAAAAAGAAAAAAGCGCTGAAAGTTTATAACGCTTACGATTTGCACTTGCATGTCCCTGAAGGGGCTACGCCCAAAGACGGCCCGAGTGCTGGGATCGCTATGGCGAGCGTGATGGCGAGCATTTTGTGCGATAGGGCTATAAGAAGCGAAGTGGCGATGACAGGCGAATTGACTTTGAGCGGGGAAGTTTTACCCATAGGAGGGTTGAAAGAAAAATTGATCGCTGCTTTTAAAGCCGGCATCAAAACCGCTCTCATTCCTGTCAAAAATTACGAAAGGGATTTAGATGAGATCCCTACTGAAGTGCGAGAGAATTTAAACATCGTTGCGGTGAAAAACATCGCTGAAGTGTTAGAAAAAACCTTGCTTTGAAATTTGGCATGAAAGCAGGCATTATTGGTTTAGGGCTTATGGGGGGGAGTTTAGGGCTAGCCTTACAAGAATGGGGGCGTTTTAAAAGCGTTATAGGCTATGATCATAACGCTTTGCATGCTAAATTGGCTTTGACTTTGGGGCTTGTAGATGAATGCGTGGAATTTGAAAAGATTTTAGAATGCGATGTGATTTTTCTGGCTATTCCGGTTGAGGGCATCATTGAATGTTTGAAAAAAATGACTCCTATCAAAAAAAGCGCAACGATTATTGATTTAGGGGGGGCAAAAGCGCAAATCCTTCACAATATCCCTAAAAGCATTCGTCAAAATTTCATCGCCGCGCACCCCATGTGCGGGACAGAGTTTTATGGCCCTAAAGCGAGCGTTAAAGGGCTGTATGAAAACGCCCTTGTGATATTGTGCGATTTAGAAGATTCAGGGACTGAGCAAGTAGAACTCGCTAAAGAAATCTTTCTAGGCATTAAATCGCGCTTGATCAAGATGAAATCCAACGAGCATGACACCCATGTGGCTTATATCAGCCATTTACCCCATGTTTTGAGCTACGCGTTAGCTAACAGCGTTTTAAAGCAAAACGACCCAGAGATGATTTTATCCTTAGCGGGTGGGGGGTTTAGGGACATGAGCCGTTTGTCTAAAAGCTCGCCTTTAATGTGGAAGGATATTTTCAAACAGAACCGAGACAATGTCTTAGAAGCGATTGAAAAATGCGAAAAAGAAATCGCGCAAGCTAAGGCTTGGATAGAAAATAACGATTATGAGAGTCTCGCAGAATGGATGACGCAAGCGAACAAACTCCAGGAGTTCATGTAAAATAATTTAAAATTTGCATATCGTTGTTTTTAGGGCAATACGGAAAAAATAGTATAATTTTCATAACAAAGAGTAAAACATGAAAAACAAACTCTTATGGTTATTGACCTTAAACGCTGGATTGTTTGCTAGCGTTCCTAACCCAGCAAATGTTATAGTGGGGGTTGTGAAAAGTATTGTAGAATGGGGATTGTCTTTATGGATTACAAGTTGTTTCATATGGATAGCGTGGATTAACAAATCAGCACTATAAGAGGTTATTTTAAACCCGGATCTATTGTTGTGTTTGCCATAATCATTTTTATTTCATTCCTCCAACGCCTATAAAACCCTTATCGCTTCTAATAAAAACCAGTTTTAAGCCGTTTAGGGATTTGATTCCTTAAACCTTTTTATCCAAAATACCGGTGTTTTTACGGGTATTTTATATTGGTATTTTAAGGGCAGTTTTTAATACTTCTTAGAATTATTCATGTATTTAGGCAATTCATTCAACTCAGCGTTTTTATTGTTCTTAAAAACCACTTGCTTTTCAACTCGTTCGTATTCTTTGCAATCTCTTCTCATTTCTTGTAAGGGGTATTTTTGGTTGTCATTAGGGATATAAAAGCATTCGCTTTTAGCGTTTTCATAGCTATCCGTTAGGCTTGTATCATAGTGGTACCAAAAGCCGCTAGGGATAGCGATATTCTTAGAGCTAAAAGTCCTGTAACCCTGTTTGATGATAGTAAGTTCTTCTACTAAAACTTGGTGGTATTTCCTGGCCAAATTACGGCCCTCTTTTTCCACCAATAAAACAGAATGCCTGTTGGTGTTTTTGGCTTCAGGGGTGATATTAGTCATTCTGTAAGTCTCTCTTAAAGGATTAGAGGCAAAATCAAAAGAAGCGTCATTCGCCACAAAATGCCCCCTATCAAAACCGCTTTTTGTGTAGTCTTTTGTCGTGGCTTGTTGATACTCCGCTAATCGTGTGTCCGTTTTAAACTCATAGCGTTTTTCAATATTGTTTTTATCCACTAAATCCCCAAACAACACGCTCACGCCATAAATAGGGTTTTTTAATTCGCTAGAATAACACACCGAATAGAAGTTATTTTTTAAGACCTTACAATCAATGTTAGTGAGCATGCCATTAGCGTTATGAGTGGGATTGTGGTTTTTAGCAGGATTAGCGCTGTTGACTTGATCCTTGATTTCATTAAGCTTTTTAGCGGTGTAGCTGTTAATAGCCTTAGTGAAATTATCCAACATGTCCGCTTGGAGCCAACTCATAGCGATCAGGCTAAAACAGAGCCAGTTTTTAAAGGTTTTCATGTTTCACTCCCTTTTTGATTGGCTTGAATACTACAACAATATTTTTAATAGTTTATTTTTAAGGATCTTTTTTATTTTATAGCGAGTTTATAGCGAGCGAATGCTTACTGCTAACAGATTAGTTATCCTTATGTCAGGCAAAGCTAAAATTTTTTAGCCCAAGCGTTTAAAATCCCTCCAACCTTTAAACCATATTATTTATTTTTGCCCACTAAATAGGCATAGCGTTTTGATGCGTTAAGTGGCACGCGTTGAATAATCAAACTCAAGAATAAAAAATTTCATTGTATTTTTTGGTGATCTCATCTATCTCCCATGCGTCTTCATCAATATCGCCCAAGTTTAAATAGTCTTCATTAGAGTCTAAAGAAGCGCAACAAATCCTTTTTTGCTCATTGAGATCTAATTTTTGGAACTCTTCGCTATGGATTTCATCCATCTTATTATCGGTGCGTTTTAAAAAGCGCGCATTTAGCGCGTTAAAGATTTTTAGGCATTCATCGGCGCTTTTAGCGTTAAGGATTTGTTTTTTAATTCCTGAATTCACTTCTTTTAATTCAGCATAGACGAAACTCCCGCCCCCTTTAAAATCGCATTTTTTAGAAATGCCCCCTTGCTCGCCCTCTATGACTTTTTTTAACCTTTCTTTAGTGATAGTTTCTATATAGTCCATTTGCTCGATACCAATGTAGCGGCGTTTCATTTTGTGCGCCACCGCGCAAGTCGTCCCGCTCCCGGCAAAAAAGTCCAACACGAGGTCGTTTTCGTTGGTAGAAATTTCTAAAATTCTTGAAATTAGGGCTTCGGGTTTGGGTGTTGAAAACAAATCGGTATTTGAATTTGCAAAAAGGACTTTTATTTCACTTGTAGCTTTTATATTTGTGGTAACCCCACATTCTGCGTTAAAAACATTGCTTGCCTTTACTTCCCTATCGCCTTTTCTAATATATCTCATAGAAAACTCATCGCTTTTTATCACAAAAGTTGTGCCTTCTCTTATTTCGTTATCCAGCTTGTCTTGTGTCCATTTAAATTTGGCGTTAATTCTTACCATGTTTGAATTTGTTTTATTTACTATTCTTAAATCATCAATTAATTCCATTTTATTAAATTTTGTAGGCTTAATCACTCCCTTAAAGGTTTTAAAATATATGGAATTTGGTGGAAATTGTAAAGTTCTCTTTACATTTACTTCATTTAAAATAGGAAAATCTTGTCCTTCTTCAGCCATATCCCTATTGAAAATAAGCCCAAATTTAGTTTTTTCATAGCACAAAATATATTCTGTTTTTATGCGTATTCTTGATAAGCTATTACTTGTCTTTTCCCACACAAAACAAACTACAAAATTCTCCCTAAGAAAAATCTCATCCATTAAAACCTTTAAATAAGCCTGTTCGTTGTCGTCGCATTGCACAAAAATCACGCCATCATCGCTTAAAAATTCCCTAGCCGCTTCAAGCCTGTTTTTCATAAACACTAGCCAAGAGCTGTGGTTAAAATTATCGTTGTAATTAAAGCTGTCATTACCCGTATTATAAGGGGGGTCAATGTAGATGCATTTCACTTTTTTAGCGAATTTCTTTTTTAAAGTTGGTGTTGTTATCTTTAGCGTTACCGAGTAAAACATTGTCTTTAAAAGGGAAATTCAAAACGACTAATTCGCTAGATTTGATAAAGCCCTCTTGTGAAAATAAGCCTATTTTATTTTTAAATCGTGTGAAAGAGCGGTCTAATTCTTTTATTTCTAAATATTTTTCTAAACATTCCAATAACGCCTTTTCATTGAATACGAGCGAATTGGCGATCGTTTTAAAAAAGTGTTTTTTGTAGTCGTTAGCGTTTTCATGCTCAAGCATGAAAGTTAAAAGCTTTTCATCATGCTCTATAATTAAAGTGACTAAGCGTTCTTTAGTGAAATGATTGATTAAAATATCTAGTAGGGTTTTGAGTGGGGTTTTTAACATTCTTTGTCCTTAAAGGTTTGATGGAAAGCGGTTTGAAAATCGCCATTGACTGCGCTATTATGGAGCGTGAAAAAAGGCAAGCCTTTTAAATGGAGTTTTTTGTTATGGCTTTTAAGCGTGGCGTTTTCTAGCATTTCTAAAAATTCTTTTTTCCAAGCGTTAGAAGGCTCTAAATGCTCGCCTTTAGCTTCCATATAACAAGTGAAGCCTAAAAATTCATCTTCATGCGTTTGGGCAAAAAGGATAAAATCCGGCTCAAAACCTTGCGCGTAAAAGGGGCCTTCTATATTGCAAAAAACTTTTAATTCAGCGAAATGATCGTTCCTTAAAACGCACCATTCTTTGAATTTCTTGTCTAAAAGCTCTTTATGGTCGTTGATAAAATCTAAAAACTTCCTTTCTAAATCGCTGTCTAGTTTTCGCATGTCCTTAAAAAGCAGCCATTCATAGGGGGGAATGTCTTTTTCCCATTCGCTAGCGCTAAGGCTTTTATTGTGCGTTTCAAATTCTTTTAATTCTAACGCGCTCACGCTAGGTTCATCTTGCTTTTTTAAAAGCGTGTCTTTTAAGTTTCCAATGATATAAACAGCGAGTTTTAAAAGCGTTTTGTTGTCGTCAAACTTTTGGTTTTTATGGAAGTTTGTTTTTAATGGCGAAATATATTGCTCTATAAATCCCACCTTATTGTTAAAGGCATGTTTTGTAAAGGCTTTTTTAAGCGTTTTGAAATCCAGGTTTTTTAAATTAAGGGCTTTTAAAAAATAATTTAGGGGGATTTTATCTAAGGCATGGGTCATATAATAAGTTCTATCGCCTTTATTTTCTTCTTTAAAATCCACTTTCTTTTCACGCACATTAAAAGCAAATAAAGGGACATGCAAGCTTTGGAGTGTGGCTTCAACAGGGTCTGAATAGTCCATATTAAATAAGTTTTTCTTATTTGTCTTTTGCGTTGCTCGCATAGTAGCATTTGAAACGCTTGGTGGGTGTTAAGGGGATAGTTGTTTTTTCCTTTTCCTTTTCAATGAATCCTAATCCTAAATCTTGTAACTCTTCTTTTAATTTAGCGATAAACTCGCTGTTATAAATGGCATGGTAGTCTAACCTCTCTAGCGCGCTTAAGGAATTATCAAGATCAAATTTGCGTTGGTAAAACTCTATGCGGCTTGGCTTGAAATCGTTATAGCTAAAGGGGTAGTATCTCGCTCCTCGCCCTATGAGCTGGGCGTCTTTAATGGTGTCTTTTTGATTCGCTTTGTTTTTAAGCCTGACAATGTCAAACAAATTCAGCACATCCCAGCCTTCATTGAGCTTATCCACGCTAAAAATCACTCTTTTAGGGTTGTCTCTGTCTTCTAGGGAGTTCAATAAAAGCATGCCTTTTTCTAATTCTTTTTCGTTATTGGTGTTAATTTGAACGCTTTCTTTGAATTTATTTTGTAGAAGCGCGACAAGGTTAGGGGCGTGGTTTTGCTCATCAAAAAAGTTTTTAGCGGCTTTAAAAAAAGTGTTGCGGCTGTGATTGAAAAAATTTTCTAAATCTAAAGGGCTTAAATTTTCTAAAAAGGTATTGAAGCGCTCTTGATTTTTCTTACTCTCTTCAATCCTTTCGCTTTTAAACAAAATACATGGTTTAAAGTTTTCAATATTGTGGTGTTGGGCTAGTAATTCTTTATACAAACTGGAAACGCATGCCCCTAAAAAGCGTGTTTCTAATTCTTTGTTTTCATAGGAAAGGGAGTAGATGTTTTTGCAAAATTTATCCTCGCTAAATTCTTTTAAGGTGTAATCGATCACCTTTAAATTTTCATATTTGTCTTTAACGCTTTTTTCATTAGGGATAGTGGCGCTAAATTCCAGCAATAAATTGTCTTTATTTTGTTTTAGGGCTAATTTCACCACGCTTTCCCAGTTGCGTTTTTCACTAGCCTCACTATCATTTAATTTCTTTTTAGTTTCTGTGTTTAAGTGGTGTGCTTCATCCGCTAAAAAAACTAATTTCTGATCTTTTAAATCCTCTAGGGTGATAGCGTTTTCTTTAGCTCTAGTGAATAGTGAAAACAAGCCTTGAATGGTGCTAAAATAAATGTTGATAGCGTTGTTGTGGCTCTCGTTCAAATTATTGATGCTTTTAATTTCTGTGTTTTCATCATTGATATTGATACTTTCACTAAAAAGGTATTTTGACGAAGCGCTGTCTGTAAAATTCAATTTCGTTTTTTCTAAAATGCTAACACTATTCACAAAAAAGATAAAGTTTTGATAGCCTTGCTTGTAGCATTCTAAAATCAAACCCGCCATCACTAAGGTTTTGCCACTACCGGTGGCCATTTCAAACATGAAATGCTTTTGAGTTGGGTTAGATTGGCGTTTTTCTAAATAATTATCTATCGCTTGCTTTTGGTAATCTCTAAGCTCTTTTTTTAAATTACTGGTGATGTGGGTGGGTAGCTCTATTTCTTTATTATTGGGCGCGTTATTTGGCGCGTTATTAGGCGTGCGATCTTTTATCGCTGATTGGGGGGGGGGGGGGGTAACTTTGATTGAATGAATCTTGCATGAAATCCCTTAAGTGAAAAGTTAAGGGAATTATAGCGTAAAGTTTTGAGATTGGTTTTTTAGGGGCGATAGCTTGCAATTAAAATTAAATAAAGTTTTAGTTTTAATATTTAATGGAATAAAGCCCTTAAAATCAAAAGCGCTTCTTTTTCTTTGCTATAATCAACCTAAAAAAACCAATATTTTTAACCAAACAAAGGATTACGATGCAAGAGATTTTTTTATGTTCTATTTCCAATGTGCGCAGTGGGGATTGTAAGGAAGATTGCGCTTATTGCACGCAAAGCTCGCACCACCAAGGAGCGATCAAGCGCTATAAATTTAAAGATGAAAAAGTGGTTTTACAAGAGGCTAGAGCGTTAAGGCAATTAGGGGCTTTAGGGTTTTGTCTGGTTACTTCAGGGCGCGAATTAGACGATGAAAAATGCGAATACATCGCTAAATTAGCTAAAGCCATCAATCAAGAAGAATTGGGCTTGCATCTCATCGCATGCTGCGGGCGCGCGGATTTGGAGCAATTAGAATTTTTAAGAGATGCGGGCATCCATAGCTATAACCACAATTTAGAAACTTCGCAAAATTTCTTCCCTAAGATTTGTTCCACGCACACATGGGAAGAAAGGTTTATCACATGCGAAAACACCTTAAGGGCGGGGTTAGGCTTGTGCAGTGGGGGGATTTTTGGGCTTAATGAGAGCTGGGAAGATCGGATTGAAATGCTTAGGGCGTTAGCTTCGCTCTCCCCGCACACCACGCCGATTAATTTTTTCATTAAAAACCCGGTATTGCCCATTGATGCAGAGACTTTAAGCGCAGATGAAGCCCTAGAATGCGTGCTTTTGGCTAAAGAGTTTTTGCCTAACGCTAGGCTTATGGTGGCTGGGGGGCGTGAAGTGGTGTTTAAAGATAACGACAAACAGGAAGCCAAGCTTTTTGAATACGGCATCAATGCGGTGGTGCTAGGGGACTATTTGACCACCAAAGGCAAAGCCCCTAAAAAAGATATAGAAAAACTGCTCTCTTATGGCTTGACAATGGCGACAAGTTGTCATTGATGAGGGAATTTTTTAAAAGCGTTAGAGGGTTTTTGAACCTTCTTAGAATGATTTTCCCCGAGCGCTTTCAAAACGCCTTTTTAGGCTTGAGCGAATTGTTTTACTACGCTTCCAGCTTGAGTTTTTATACGATTTTGTCTTTGTCGCCTATTTTATTGTTTGTGTTCAGTCTTTTTGTGTCTCATTACTTGCAAGCGCACAGCGGTGAAATGGAAGCCTTGATTTTCCCTAACGCTCCTAAACTCATTGGCGCAATTAAGGATTTTTTAGAAAATTTTAAAAAAACAGACATGACTTTAGGCACGCTTGAAGAGGTGTCCATTGTGGTGGCGTTGGTGCTTTTTTGTGAAAACTACCGCTCCATCGCATCAAAAATTTTTGATGCAAAGCCTAGAGATTATGCGCATTTTAAGGACAAAGAAATCTTTTTATTTTGGGGTTTTGGCACGACTTTAGTGTTTTTATTCGCTTTGCCTTTGGTGGTGTTTTTTGACATTAAGATTCAAGTGTTTTTTGAAGATAAAGATTCAAGCTTGTTGCATGTTTTAAGATGGATAGGCACTTACGTGTTTTTTTTGATCCTTTTTACCATTCCCACGAATAAGGTGTTTAAACATTATTTTTGGGTGTTTTTATGGGTGTTTTTTACGAGCGTTTCTTGGCATGTGTTAAAATGGGCTTTCACCTATTATGTGTTATACAACCGCACCTACCATGAGCTGTATGGGAGCGTTTCTATTTTGTGGTTTTTGATGAGTTGGGTGTATGTGAGCTGGCTTGTGATTTTAATTGGCATGTATGGGTGTAAAATGTGCGACATGTTCGATCCTAAAGGAGTGTTTAAGAAATTTTTAGGTTTTTTTAAAAAAGAAACTTGATGAAAAAAGTTTTCTTTTAGATCGATTCTAAAAATCTAAAACACAAAAACCATAAACCCCCCCAAACAACCCAACCCAAAAAAGTTAAAAACAAAAGAAATAAAAAAAACAACACCAACGGAATAAAGAATAAAGAATAAAGAATAAAGAATAAAGAATAAAGAATAAAGAATAAAGAATAAACCCCTAAACAAAAACAAGCAATCAATAATGAAATCAGATAAAAAGCAAGATTGAAAAAACATTTCCCTATCCCTGCACCGACCTACATTCCCACTCTTGAAAAGAGCAGTATTATCAGCGATGAAGAGCTTGACTTCCAGGTTCGGAATGGTTAACTGGGTAGTTCCTCTTCTCTAAAGGCACAAGGAAAAGGGAGCTAAAGATAAAATGCATTTACCCTTAACTCCCCTTTCTCTTTATAGGGAGCTGTTTTTTAACAAAGAAGATAGTTAATAGCCTTTCACTTTAAAAAGAATGGATGGTATCTCATTCCTCATTAAAGTTCAATCCTATAAAAGTCTTCATAAAACTCCAACTCTCTTACACTCAGTAAGGCAGTGGTAACTCATTCGCGCTCTATTGTCGTTATCTTATACAAAAAGCAAAAAACAAGCCAAACGCTCTATTAGTAGTAGTCAGCTAAACGCATTACTGCGCTCACACATCTACCCTATCAAGCACATAGTCTTTGTGCGAGCTTCAGGGAAAGTTTATCTTGGAGTTGGCTTCCTGCTTAGATGCTTTCAGCAGTTATCACATCCGTGTGTAGCTACCCAGCGATGCTCTTGGCAGAACAACTGGTGCACCAGTGACACGTCCATCCCGGTCCTCTCGTACTAGGGACAGCTCTCCTCAACTTTCCTACGCCCACGGCAGATAGGGACCGAACTGTCTCACGACGTTCTGAACCCAGCTCGCGTACCGCTTTAAATGGCGAACAGCCATACCCTTGGGACCTGCTCCAGCCCCAGGATGCGATGAGCCGACATCGAGGTGCCAAACCTCCCCGTCGATGTGAGCTCTTGGGGGAGATCAGCCTGTTATCCCCGGGGTACCTTTTATCCTTTGAGCGATGGCCCTTCCACACAGAACCACCGGATCACTATGACCGACTTTCGTCTCTGCTTGACTTGTATGTCTTACAGTCAGGCTGGCTTGTGCCATTACACTCAACTTGCGATTTCCAACCGCAATGAGCCAACCTTTGCAAGCCTCCGTTACTTTTTAGGAGGCGACCGCCCCAGTCAAACTACCCACCAAGCATTGTCCTGCCTGTGGATAACACAGGCCAGTTAGCTAACAGAAACATCAAGGGTGGTATCTCAAGGATGGCTCCATAAGAGCCAAAGCCCTTACTTCAAAGCCTCCCACCTATCCTGCGCATGATATTCCCATTAGCAGTGCTAAGTTGTAGTAAAGGTCCACGGGGTCTTTCCGTCTTGCCGCGGGTAGGAGGAATTTTCACCTCCACTACAATTTCACTGAATCTCTGGTTGAGACAGCTCCCATCTCGTTACGCCATTCATGCAGGTCGGTATTTAACCGACAAGGAATTTCGCTACCTTAGGACCGTTATAGTTACGGCCGCCGTTTACTCGGGCTTCAATTCAACGCTTCATCTTGCGACTGACGCATCCTCTTAACCTTCGAGCACCGGGCAGGCGTCACACCTTATACTTCCTCTTACGAGTTGGCAAAGTGCTGTGTTTTTGGTAAACAGTCGGGAGGGACTCTTTGCTGAGACCACATCGCTGTGGCACACCTTATCGCGAACTTACGGTGCTAGTTTGCAGAGTTCCTTAACCAGAGTTCTTTCACGCGCCTTAGAATACTCATCTCATCTACCTGTGTCGGTTTGCGGTACGGACGACTATGGATATGCTTAGAGGCTTTTCTTGGCACGACGGTATCAGCGATTCTCCCTTTGTCCTGAAAGGACTCAAAGAGCCTGTTTGGGTTTCAAATACAGAGGTGGATTTGCCTTCCCTCCAATCTACGCCCTTAGACTAGCGCTTCCATCAGCTAGCTCGCTTAACCCTATGCGTCCCCCCATCACGCTCCACAAGTCGGTATTGGAATATTAACCAATTTGCCATCACCTACCCCTTTCGGACTCGGCTTAGGACCCGACTAACCCTACGATGACGACCATCGCGTAGGAAACCTTAGATTTACGGCGGATACAATTCTCATATATCTTATCGTTACTCATTCCTGCATGCTCACTTCATACCGCTCCAGCACTCCTTACCGGTATACCTTCAACGCTGGTATGAACGCTCTTCTACCACTGTGTCAAACACAATCTACAAATTCGGTGTCTATCTTAGCCCCGTTATATTTTCAGCGCATGACCACTAGACCAGTGAGCTGTTACGCTTTCTTTAAAGGATGGCTGCTTCTAAGCCAACCTCCTGGTTGTTTGAGTAGCCACACATCTTTTTCCACTCAGAATAGAACTTAGGGACCTTATTTGGTAGTCTGGGTTGTTCCCCTTTTGACGATTGATTTTATCACCCACCGCCTGACTCCCAAGATACGATAAAAGGTATTCGAAGTTTGATAGGGTTTGGTACCGCGGCGAGCAGCCCTAGCCCAATCAGAGCTCTACCCCCTTTTATTATCACTTGAGGCTATACCTAAATATATTTCGAAGAGAACCAGCTATCACTAAGTTTGTTTGGCCTTTCACCCCTATCCACAGCTCATCCCAACCCGTTTCAATGGGTACGAGTTCAGTCCTCCACGCGCTATTACACGCGTTTCAACTTGGCCATGGATAGATCACTTAGCTTCGGGTCTGCAGCATCTGACTCAAGCGCCCTATTAAGACTCGCTTTCGCTACGGCTTCGCATTCGCTTAACCTTGCCAGATACCACAACTCGCAGGATCATTATGCAAAAGGCAGTCCATCACCCTGATAAATCATAGGGCTCTGAATGATTGTAAGCAGATGGTTTCAGGTTCTATTTCACTCCGCTCACTGCGGTTCTTTTCACCTTTCCCTCACGGTACTTGTTCGCTATCGCTCAAAGAGTAGTATTTAGGGTTGGAGAGTGGTCTCCCCGGCTTCAACCTGGATTTCTCGTGTCCTGGCCTACTCTGGATACTGCTACCTGAGAACGCCTTGTCGCATACAAGGCTATCACTTTCTATGGCTTACCTTTCCAGGTAACTCTGCTAAAGCGTTCTCTTGGATGTTGCAGTCCTCAACCCCGAATGCAAGCACTCGGTTTGCCCTTTTCCCCGTTCGCTCGCCACTACTTAGGGAATCTCGTTGATTTCTTTTCCTCTAGTTACTGAGATGTTTCACTTCACTAGGTTCGCTCTCTGTAATTAGAGTAACTAATATCTCTATTAGTTGGGTTGCCCCATTCGGACATCTACGCATCAAAGCTCCTTGACAGCTCCGCATAGCTTATCGCAGTCTAGTACGTCCTTCATCGCCTCTCTTTGGCAAGGCATCCGCCATCTGCTCTTAAAAGCTTGTTTTAAATTTTAAAATATCCTTTAAAACCCGCCCTTTTATAATGAATAACGACAATTGCACGAATATTCTTCAGCGCTACCACTGCCTTAATGAATATAAGACAGAGTTATTGTAGTTTTACTTTACTTTTACATAGGCTATTAACAATATTAAATCAAATAACTTCGTTTTTCTTCAAAAACCCGCTATAATCGCTCTTGAGCATTAAACCCTTAAAGAAGACTAACAATGCTTGATCCCTAATCTTTTTTAACGCTCAAGTTTTATCAGCTGGTGGGCTTTTATATTTTTATATTTAAAGCTTTTAGCTTTTACAACTTGCTTGAGTTTGAATTAAAGAACTTTTTAAAGCTTGTCTTTAAAAACGAAATGTAATTATAGACATGCAATGCTTAAAGTTTGCTTAAAGTTTTGAGAGTTTGGAAGAAAATTTAGAGTTTGAAAGGAATGGATAAGAGTTATTGGAAACAATTGGGGAACTAATTGGAATGGGGGGCTAAAAAATAGAGCTAAAATAAAGCTTTAAGATTAAACGCATCATTAAATTTAAACAAGAACGCATTTTTATTAAAAAATCAAAATTAAAAAAATCAAACACATCATTAAATCAAACACATCATTAAATCAAACACATCATTAAATCAGACGCACCATTAACCATTGATTAAATACCGCTAGAACACCCCCAAGTCATCTTTTTTTCAAAAAAGGGGCAGGAATGGCATTCTATCATTCTATCATTCTATCATCATTCTATCATTCTATCATTCTATCATTCTATCATTCTATCATTCTATCATTCTATCATTCTATCATTCTATCATTCTATCATTCTATCATTCTATCATTCTATCATTCTATCATTCTATCATTCTATCATTCTATCATTCTATCATTCTATCATTCTATCATTCTATCATTCTATCATTCTATCATTCTATCATTCTATCATTCTATCATTCTATCATTCTATCATTCTATCATTCTATCATTCTATCATTCAATCATTCAAGCAATCAAGCAATCAAGCAATCAAGCAATCAAGCAATCAAGCAACGCTACCATACTTTTATAACTTTTTATCCTTTTACAAAAACCTATTTAAAAATCCCCTACTTTTTATTATTCCCTCTTTTATTCCCCCTTGCATTCCCCTACGCAACATTTTTCAACCATTTGATTTCATAAGCCCCATTTTTCAATCATCAGTGGGGCTTACAGAGTTAAATTCAATACAAGGAGAAGATGATGGCTCAGTTAGAAGATTTAAAAGCGCATGAAAAATACAATTTGTTGTTGTGCATGGTTTCAGGCGCTTATAAAGGAACTATTCCAGGAAATGAGGATTTTAAAGAATGGTGCGATGAATGCACTTTGACAGGTTTTCGTCCAAGAATGGGCGAAGTGGTTCAATACGAACATTTTGAACTCATGCGTAAAGCGGATTATGTGATTAGTATTGTGAATGAGAATTCAACGACTAGAGGGGCTGAAGTCCAACGGAGCGTTTTTGCCCTAAAAATTGACCATGACACTATCGGGACTGATGAAGAGGGAGCGCTAAAGGTTGAGGGCGTTTGCGCTCAAAAAGGGAGCCAAGAATACGAAGAATTAGTCAATAAAAACACTTGGCATTTCACGCGCAGCACCCGACTTGGAAAACCAAAATTGATTAAAAGAAAAAGTTAAAGGATTGTGGGTTTTAACCCATAAACCCATTCATTTTAAGAAAGGATTTTAATGGAATTGTTAAATTTAGACGGAGTGATTGAAAAAGGCGTGTTTGAAATCCCTAGCTATCAAAGGGGGTATGCATGGCAGATGAGGCAATTGAAGGATTTTTGGAACGATTTAGAGCATGTCTCTAAGCTAGGAGATAAATTCCATTACATGCACAGCCTAACCTTAAGAAGGCTTGAAAATGAGCTTGAAGACAGCGCTTTTGAAATCATAGACGGTCAGCAACGATTGGCTACAAGCCTGATTTTACTAGGCCTTTTAGCCAAGATTACCCAACATAAAGACCCAAAGTATGATTCAATGAACCTTGAACCCGTTCTGTCCTATAAGTATTATGGTTTGAGTGAAGCTTTTGGGGCGATCATTGGGAGAAGAAAAAGATTTAGAAAAGTTTCAAACTTCTTTTTACGCTAAAAATTTGATTGACGCTTATGAATTTTTTAAAGAAAAAATCAGCGATACGCCTATGGAAACGCTTGAAAGAATGTTTGATGCCCTCACTAAAAAAATGCTTTTTAGCGTGGCGGAATTGAATGATAATCGAATCGATCCGTTCAGCTCTTTTGAAACGATCAACAATCGTGGCAAGGATCTATCCACTCTGGAATTGTTCAAAAACCGCCTGCATTTTGTAGCGCATAAGATTTGTAATGGACAAAAATTAGAAACGCTTCAACAAGAAATCAATAAAACCTACACGATCATTTATGACGATTTGAGATCCTTTAAAGATGATGATTTAGAGAGGTTTTTAAAGCATTTTGTAGCGTATTGTTATAGCGAAAAAAGGGATTTTAAAAAGAGGTTATTGGAAATGGAGTTTAACGCTCATAAAAAATATACCCATAACACACCCTTTAGCGATGAATATGACAAAATAGACGAATTGTTATTCTATCTTTCTTATTCTTCTAAAGTGTGGAATTTCTTGCACACGCTTGATGAAAAAGCTATCACCCTTAAAGAATTTAAGATAGAAATCACGCCTAAAACGCGCACCTTGTTAGACAAAATGCGGCGCTTAAACGCTTTGAGCGATAACGCTTTTCTGCCCTTATTGCTCTCTCTTTTTACCATACAGCTTGAAGGGAAACACGCTAACAAACAGCCTTACACCACCAAAAAATTAGAGGGATTGTTAGAGTATTTAGAACGTTTCGGGTTTTTGATCTATGGGGTTGTTGGTAGGGATACAGCTAAAAATGAATGGATTGGATTGGCTTTTAGAGCGTTCCAAGCGTATAAAGAAGGAGAGGGGAATATCGCCATTGAAGATCTCCCAACGCTAGAAAAGAATTTTTTCAACAGACAAAAAAATAGTGCTTTAGAATTGCTTGAAGAGAATATCCATTCCAAAAAGAAACCCAGAAAATGGTATGAGTGGGGCAAGGCACTGAATTACTTGCTTTATGAATACGAGCTATACCATAACCCTGAAACGACTCTGAATTTTGATGGTAGTATAGAAAGCATTGAGTATATCTTGCCCCAAAACCCCGATCAAGGCTATAGCGCTAAAGAAAAAAATTGGGCTAAAACCCCCATATCGTGCATGCTTTAGGGAACTTGCTCTTAATCCCTAAAAACGCCAACAGCTCTTTAAGCAACAAGCCTTTTGATGAAAAAAGAAAGGCATACCTAAAAGGCTCTTATAGTGAAAAAGAAGTGGCTAAAAACGCTTCTTTCGGGCTTATAGAGATTCAAGAAAGGAGCGAAAAATTATTAGACTTTTTAATCTCACGCTATCGTATCGCTGAATTGGTGGGCGAAAACGCCATTAAAGCTTTTAAAAACGCTCTTTTGAAAGAGATCAAATGAAGCGATCACTCAAAAATAAGGGGGCGTTTGAAAAACGCCTACCCCACAACAAGGAGGAACAAGCCATGCCAAAAAAATAAAAAACATTGAAAAACATTGAACGACCGATTATAGCGGAATTTAAAACAAATTTTTACCAAGGAGTATTTTATGGGTCTTCAAAATGAAAATAAATTAAAAGTAGGGGCGTCAGTCAAAGCCACGATCAACGATAAAGTGGTGGAGGCTAAAGTCATTAGCATTGGGTTCAATCGTGTAACCTTAAAGACAGATAAAGGTCAGCAAGGCTCTTATGTTTTCAATAGCGATAAGTTCTTAAAGTGGTTCAATAAAGTTCCATTGACCGAGCATATGAGACTTCACGCTGAAAACAAAAAAGCGGAGAGGATTTGTTAAAAGGCGTTAAAGTGGTAACTAGCGGACCGAGTGTTAAGGATAGGACTTCAACTCCTAAATAGCCTAAAGAGAAAGAAAGCAAATTTAAGTTGGACTTTGATTTTGATGACAAAACAACTTCTCCCTTTGCTGTTATGATGGAGCCTTATACTAATGAGGAGCGTAAGAAAAGACTTGGTGTGTTATTCGCTCCAATGAGTTATGAGGGACGAGGGTTTCAATTTAGTTTAATCGTTATTCACGCTCTCTCTTTTATGGAGGAGTTAAAGCACCATAGCGACCACGAATTTAACACTATGATTGAAAACAGAAATATTGAAGAGGCGTTCTTTGACACTTTTGATGATATGCTTATGGGTGATGTTTGCTTATTCTGTAAGGTGATTGAAACTTATGCGAAAAACTTAAAAAGACCTGATGGTAGCTTTGGTGTTACTTTGGAAGAGTGGGGTTGGGTTTTACCTAAAAATCAAAAAGAGGCGTATTTTGTAGCACAACTCTTATGCGATGGCGGTATCAATAGGTATGGCTTAAGCTGTGCGGGTCTTGGTGAGAATTTGCTAAAAGATATTGAATTAAATCTCGGTTTAGCGACTAGAGATGAGATTGATGAGATTTTAGCCGATGAAAACGAGGGCGAGGCTGAAAACACCACCTTTAAAGATGAGGAATAATCCCCCCTTACTCTCTTGTGAGGGGTCTCCTTTTTTTTCTCTTTTTATCTCTCTTTTATTCTTTTCTTTTATTTTTCTTTTTTCAAATGTTGCTTGGCGTTTCTTGTATCTTTATTTTAGCTATAATCCATTTATAGTGTTCTTTTAAGAAATCGTGCGCAAATACCCGTTTTCGCTCAGCATGACATACAAGCGCCCCATGATTTCTTTCTTTTCTTCCATGTCCAGTTGGTTGTTGTCTTCAATTTTTTGCTTTAAAAGGCGCTCGATCTCTTTAGTGTCATAGTCCAAATCGTCTAACACGTCTAAAATCGTTTGGGCTTCGCAAATATCTTCCACTTCATAATCGCCTTTTTCATCAAAAACCACGCTAAATTCCGTAGGGTGCGTGAATAAATTGTGCTTCATGCCTAAAACTTCTTGATACGCTCCCACTAAAAAGAACGCTAAAAAGTATTCTTCTTCATCTATGTCTATATCATGCAAAAACAAGGGCTTCGTGGAATCAAAAGCGATTTCCCCATCGCTATCGCAAGTAATATCCCACAAGCTCGCGCTCCTGGTGGGCTTTTCATCTAGTTTATTCAAGGGCATGACCGGGAAATTCTGCCTCAAGCCCCAATAATCCGGCAAGCTTTGGAAAAACGAGCAATTCAATAAATAGCGCTCTTGGACCTGCTCTTGAATGCGTAAAATATCGTTATGATCCTTAACATAAAGCAATTGCACCGCTTTTTTGACGATCAAATGGGCTAAAACTTCAGTGTTGCTCCTGTCAATCAAATCAATATAGCCCAAATCAAAAAGCGTGAATAGCGACTCGGTGTGATCAAAACTATCATGCAAGTATTCAATGGCGTTTTTTTCATTGATATTAGCGAGCAAGTCTAGCATTTCATCAATCAAGGGGGGGTTATTATTTTCTTTAATTTTTAGGGATTTTTCATTGTATTCATGCGAAAACAATTCTAACACCGGGGCCACTAAAACGGCATGGTTAGCGGAAATGTAACGGCCTGATTCAATGAAAATGTCCGGCTCGATTTCTTGCTTATTTTTCACAATTTCCCTCAATAAAAACACCACATCAGCGCTGAATTCCTCTAAAGTGTAGTTTTTATCTTGGTGGTGCTTGTGTTGGGTGTATTCTACGGCTAACCCCCCTCCAATATTCACGCTATTGAGATTTTTAGCGCCCATTTTACGCAATTCTGCATACAAGTTGCCCGCTTCTCTTAAAGCCTTTTTTAAGGGCGAAATATCGCTGATTTGAGAGCCTATGTGGAAATGTATCATGTGGAAATGCTCTAGTAAGTCGTTTTCTTCTAAAAGGCGCATCGCTTCTAAAACTTCCGTGCTGCTAAGGCCAAATTTAGAATTGATCCCCCCACTCTTTGCCCAAACACCGGTGCCAGCGCTGTGCAAACGGATGCGAATACCAATTTTAGGGCAGGCTACAAAATCGTTTTGTTTAGCCACAGCGATAATGGTTTTTAGCTCATTCAAACCCTCAATCGTTAAAGTGATCTCATGCTGCATGCTTTTAGCGATAAAGCCAAGCTCAATCATCTCCTTGTCTTTAAAGCCATTCACGGTGATAGGAGCTGTGGGGTTCGTGTAGCTCATCGCAATGATGAGTTCGGATTTACTCCCGGCCTCTAAACCATAATCCAAACCCTTAGCCCCTTGTACTAAAGGCAAAACAAACGAGGGCATTTGATTGACCTTTAAAGGGAAAACCGCCTTAAAAGCCCCGCTGTATTGATATTCTTTAATCGCTGAAGAAAACGCATCAAACAGGCTTTTGATTTGTTTTTGCACCAAATGGGGGAATCGCACCAACAAAGGCCCTCTATAGCCCTTATCGCGCACGCTTTGAACGATTTCTAAAAGCGAGGGGTTTTTGCCATGACAAACTTTAACCAGACCTTTTTCTATCTTAAATTCGTTATTGCTCCAAAAATTAATCCCATAATCATGGACTTCTTGCATTTTTTATCCTTTTATCACGATAAGGTTTTAAAGAGGTTGGGGTTGTTTTTAAAATCTCTGATCGCTTCTTCATAAACTTTTTCAATTTGAATGACTGAATTTTCTAAAGTGTAATTTAAAGCGCTTTTAGCGTATTCGTTTTGCATTCTTTCTCTTTCAAGTTTGTTTTCTAACCACCAGTCTATTTTAGCGCTCAAATCTTTAGCGTTATTAGGCTCAAATAACGATCGTTCATCTAGCGCGAATTGCCTGGTCGCGCTTAAAGGGCTATTAGCGATAACAGGCACAACCCCCACGCTAATGGCTTCTAAACACGCAATCGCTTCGCTCTCCACATTGGCCGTGTGCACATAAAGGGTGCAAGTTTTTAAAATCTCTAACAATTCATGGGAATTGACAAACCCAAATTCCGTTTTTACGCCTAGTTTCTGGGCTAGAAGTTTGATTTTTTTCTCATCAGGCCCCTTGCCTTTGAGTAATAATACAATGTCTTGTTTGTATCGGCTTAAAGCAACCGCTTTAATGAGAACGCTTTGATTTTTTTCATTAGAATAGCGCCCTACCATAGCGATTTTAAAGGGCGTGGTGTCAAAAAGGCTTTTTTGCGGGTGCTCAAATTTAAACATGGGATCAAAGCCGTTAGAGATAGCGTATTTTTTCCCTCCATAGTTGTATTTTTCCAATTCTTCTACAATGAATTTTGACGGGCAATGGATATGGTGGATATAGCGGTAATGCGAAGATTTAAACCATGAAAAAAGCATGGTGTTTAGCCAAGAAAATTGCCCCAATTTCATGTTATAAGAAATATGCTCTGGCTGTAAATGGAAAGAGCCAATATAAGGCACTTGCATTTCTCGCGCGATTTTTACGGCTGTTTTTTCTAGCAAAAAAGGCAAATAAGTATGGATCATGTCCGCTCCCTTAAAAGCCTTTCGTAGAATTTTTTCATCCGGTTTAGCAAAAAGAATGTGCTGTTTGTGTGAAATTTCTGTAACTAGGGGGATATAGCGCTCTTTAAGGTTGTAATACCCCTCTTCTTCACTCCCTAAATTATCCACATGAGGGGCAACCACTCTCATCGCATGCCCTCTTTTTTTCAGCGCTTCAAAAAAACGAAACGCTGTCATAGAAGTGCCATTACTGGTGTCTTTAAAGCTATCCACGACTAAAACAATAACCATTTACTACTCTTCTTTAAAATTGAATTTAAAAGGCTTTTTATCAAACACCACGATTTCTACCATTCCCTCTAAAACCTGAATGTCTAACACAAACGCCTCTATCCTTATTTCAGCTTTTTTCACGCCATCTTGAATGACTTGTGCTTTAATGAGTGCTTCTTGATTCAATTCTAGGGGGGCGTAAAAATTGATGTTATTAGAAACCACCACGCTGTATTTTTTATTCAACGCGCACAAGGCCGCATAATTGCACGCAAGAAGCACAAACCCGGCATGCACAAAATTTTCTTCATACACCATGTTTTCATTGCCCTTGAAACGGACATGGGCGATGTTTTTTTCTAAAACGACCAATTCAGTGCCAACGCTTGGTTTGAAATTCTTACAAGTCTCTAAAGAGTCATAATCCACATGAACGACTGATTCTTGCACTATCTTATCCTTTATTTTAACGCTTGCTTGGTTTAAGCATTTTAAAATACCCCCTTAAAGGGGCGTCATACCCCTCTAAAGTTTTAGAGTGATCCGTTTTATCCAAAAAATCTTCCAAACTTTGCCCCAAAATAAAATCCGTTTTACGCTGTTCTTTAGGCGTGGTCTTTGAAACGCTAAGAATCTCAAAATTTTCAAACCCCACCCTTTCGCACCACCCTTTTAAAGCGCTAACGCTAGGGATAAAATAAACGTTTTTCATTTTAGCGTAAGTTTTTTTAGGGCAAAGGGCGATGTCTAGGGGCGAATCAATAATAAGCGTATCCAACACCAGCTCCCCTTTTATCTTTAAAGCATGATACAAGGCTTTTAAAGCTTCTAGCGGGCTTTTCCTGTGGTATAGCACCCCTAAGCAAAAAACGACATCAAAAGCGTTAGGGTATTTTTCATGCAAACCCTCTACCCCTAAAGACTCATAAATGATTTTTTTTTCTTTATCAAAAAAGGGGGCTAAAAATTCAAATTGTTTTTTGACTAAAACGCCCGGATCAAACCCCACCAAACTTTTAGGCTTATGTTCTAGCATCTTAAACAAGTAATAGCCGTTATTGCAACCCACATCAGCCACTATTTTGTCTTTTAAGGGAGTGGCGTTTTTGACTAGATCCCATTTAATGGAGCTATCCCATTCGCTATCAATCTTAATTTGAGAAATTTCAAAAGGGCCTTTACGCCATGGCCTTAGTGCCATGATTTCTTCTAAAAGGGTTTTTGGATTGAATTTATCGTTACAAATGAGCATGACTTACCATAGCGTGGGGGTTTTTTTAAAAAGGGGGGGGTTTAAAAGGGATTCTAAATGATGGGAGCTAATCCCATAAATAAAAGCGAAATTAAACGCTAAATTTTTTAATTGCTCTTTAAGGTTGTTATGAGTGGTGTAACAATAAGGGTTATTTTTTTCAAAGAAAGCCACGCTGTTTTTACGACAAAACACGACAATTTTCCCCCACGATAAATTCTCAAAGGCTTTTTGAAGCATCGTTTCAAACAATTCTTTTGAAGTCTCAGCGGCAATCACCCTTGCCGTTGCGCCATAGGGGGCTATTTCTAAATTTTTATTCACAAAAAAGGGTTTGCAATGATCTATTGGGTATTCTTTTTTGCCTAAAAGATTCAAATCAAATTCAATCTTTAATTTCTCGCACAATTGAATCACCCTTTTTAAAGGCTCTAAAAAGATGCATGGCATTTTTAATTCGTATTCTTGTTTTTCATAGACTAAAGCACTGCAAAAAAACGATTGGTTGAGAACAATCAAACGGCTTTCTTTTAAATCGTCTTTCAAATCTTCTTTCAAGCGTTCTTGCTTGTAAAACAAATGAAGCCACTCCAATTTATCAAAAAAGGCTATTTTACACCCTTCCATAATGAATAAATCTTCAAGACTCTCTTTCAAACACCACACAAATTCGCTCACGATGATTTTAGAAGCGATCTCTAATTCTATGGGGCTTAACAACGCTCCAACCACGCGCTCATTCAACAAACAAAATTTAAACAAATGGTTCAAAGAATGCTCTATATCTTTAAGCTTGATCCATGCCACATCCTTATCGCTTAAAGGATATTCTCCTGTATATAAAATCCCATAAGCCCCTAACTCTAAAGCTTTAGGAATGAGCGCATGATCTTTAGCGGCAAATAAAGAGCCTTTTTGGACTTTATTTAAGGACAAAACAATAGAATTAAAATAGCTGATTGAGGGTGTGTTTTGCAATTCACCCAAACTCAATTCTACGGCTTCATTCACCCCTAATCGCATTTAACTGATCAAACTTCCTGCGATTTTTTCTTTGGTAGGGCTGATTAAAGCTAGATTATCGCTATCTCGCACCGCTAAAATCATGCCCTCACTCATTTCGCCCATGAGCTTTGCGGGTTTTAAATTAGCCACCACGCACACCATTTGCCCCACCAAACTTTCAGGCTCATAATCCAAAGCGATCCCTGAGATGATCTGCCTCAAACGATTTTCGCCTAAATCCACTTTTAAGCGCAGTAATTTATTGGATTTTTCAATCCTTTGAGCTTCTTTGATAAGCCCCACTTTAATCTCTACTTTTTTGAAATCCTCAATATTGATATAATTTTCTTGTGTTGGTGGGGCTTTTTCTTTTTCGTCTTTTTTTTCTTTTTCTTGATTTTCTTTTAGTGGGGCTTTTTCTGGTGAGGCTTTTTCCACTTTTTCCATTTTACAAAATAAAGGCTCGGTGTCTTGTAAAACCATATCTTGTAAATTTTTAGCTTTAAAAAAGCGTTCGTAATTATTGGGCGTGATTTCTACACGAAAAGCGCTCGCTAATTTCATAGCGCTCTTTGGCATGAACGCATAGAGCAAGAAGCTTGATTGTAACAGCGCGTTTGCGATCAAACTCAATAAAGCTTCTAGTTTTTCTGATTCGTTGTTTTTATGCAAGACCCACGGCTCTTCTTTAGCGATGAGTTTATTCAAAAAATCATAAATATTAAACAATTCCTCTAAAGCCTTATGCAACTGCATTTTAGGTACGAAAGAATTAGCGTTATCTAAAATTTGATGCGCTTTTTCTAGCTCTTTAGGATAATATGCGGTGATTTTGGCACTTTTTAGAGAATAATTGAAATATTTTTTAGCCATGCCTAGCAAGCGATTCAGCAAATTCCCCAAATCGTTATTCAAATTCGCATTGATCCTTTCTGTTAACGCTTTTTTAGAAAAATCCCCATCTTGCCCAAAAGGCACCTCACGCAATAAAAAATAGCGTAATTCTTCAATCCCATACTCCATAGCGAGCTTTTGAGCGTCTAAAACATTACCCAAGCTCTTACTCATTTTCACGCCCTCTATCGTCCACCACCCATGCACGCAAAGCTGTTTGAATAAGGGCAAATTCAAACTCATCAAAAAGGCTGGCCAATAAATGGCATGGAAGCGTAAAATATCCTTACCCACAATATGCCTAGCGCGTTCAAAATGCACCATTTTATTGTCTAAATCGTTCAAATACCCTAACGCGCTCGCATAATTCAATAAAGCGTCCAGCCAAACATACACCACATGTTTAGGATCGTTCATCTTTTTAGGCAAAGGAATGCCCCACTCAAAGCTCGTACGCGTGATAGACAGATCCAATAAACCCTGCTCAATAAAAGAAGTTACCTCATTTTTACGATAAATAGGCAAAATCGCTTCAGGGTTTTTAGCGTAAAACTCCAATAAAGGCTTTTCATACGCGCTCAATTTAAAAAAATAACTCTCTTCTTCTAAAAGCGTAGTCTCCCTCAAGCAATCAGGGCATAGGACTTTATCGTTCGTGTTGTCCGTTTTAGAGATCGCACAATAACTCTCACAGCTCACGCAATAATACCCACTATAAGTGCCTTTATAAATGTCCCCTTTTTCAAACATGATTTCAAAGGCGTTTTGCACGCATTTTTGATGCTCGCTGTCTGTGGTGCGGATAAAACCATCATAATCCAAATTGAAAAAATCCCACTGGTTTTTAAAAATCGCGCTAATGCTATCGGCGTAAGCTTTGGGGCTTTGATTCCTCAACCTCGCGCTTTGTTCGATCTTTTGCCCATGCTCATCGGTGCCGGTTAAAAAAAAGACTTCTTCGCCTTGAAGCGTGTAATACTTCTTTAAAGTGTCCGCAATCAAAGTCGTATAAGCATGGCCAATATGAGGGATGTCATTCACATAATAAATGGGGGTTGTGATCAGTGATTTTTGCATCTTTATAATCGTGTTACCTTAAATTTGTTTAAATCTCTTAATTTTAACATGCTTTTAGAAATTTAGAGAATAGAGGTTGAATTTATGCTTATTCATGGGGTGTTTTTAGCTTAAAATCCATTATAATTAGCGCTCAAAAAATTGAAAAATGAGTTAAGGAATAGACAGATGATTTCAAAATTTTTGCTCAAAAGCATGTTCAAGCAGTGGAAAAACGGCGATTATCAGGTCGTTTTTTGGGACAATAGCGTTTATAGGAATGGCGAACATTCGCCTAAATTCACCCTTAAAATCCATCGCCCCCTGAAATTTAGCGACATTAAAAAAGACATGTCTTTGACGATCGCTGAAGCTTATATGGATGGCGTGATTGATATTGAAGGCTCTATGGATGAGGTGATGCACTCTTTGTATTTGCAAACCAATTATGAGCATTTGCACAAGCATGATAGCGCTAAAGCCGTTCAAAAACCCCTTAAAGAAAGCTCCAATATTTCTAAACATTACGATTTAGGGAATGACTTTTATTCTATTTGGCTGGATGAAACCTTAAGCTATTCATGCGCTTATTTCAAAAAGGACGATGACACCCTCCATGCCGCCCAACTCCAAAAATTGGATCACACTTTAAAAAAACTCCATTTAAAACAAGGCGAAAAACTGCTGGATATAGGCTGTGGCTGGGGCTATCTCTCCATAAAAGCCGCGCAAGAATATGGGGCAGAAGTGATGGGGATCACCATTTCTAGCGAGCAATACAAACAGGCTAACAAACGAGTCCAAGAGCTGGGCTTAGAAGATAAAGTAACGATCAAATTATTGAATTACCAGGATTTAGACGGGCGGTTGTATCGCTTTGATAAGGTGGTGAGCGTGGGCATGTTTGAGCATGTGGGTAAGGATAATTTGCCCTTTTATTTCAAAAAAGTTAAAGAAGTGTTAAAGAGAGGCGGGATGTTTTTGCTCCACTCCATTTTATGCTGTTTTGAAGGCAAGACTAACGCATGGATGGATAAATACATCTTCCCGGGCGGCTACTTGCCCTCTTTAAGAGAAGTGATGAGCGTGATGAGCGAGTGCGACTTCCACCTGATCATGGCTGAAAGCTTACGCATCCATTACGCCAAGACTTTAGACATTTGGCGAGACAATTTCAACCACAATCTAGACCAAGTGAAAAGACTCGGCTATGACGAACGCTTTATCCGCATGTGGGATCTGTATTTAAGGACTTGCGCTTCCGCTTTCAGGGTGGGGAGTGCGGATTTATTCCAATTGCTTTTAACCAACAGCGTGGATAACACTTTCCCCTTAACCAAAGAATACATCTACCAATAATTGCAAGTTTTAGATTTTAGCCCCTTCTTTCAGGCTAACTTCTGGCAAACTCTCCACATACAAACTCTGTGATGGGAAAGCAAAACTCAAATGGTGCTTTTCCACAATCCCCATGATTTTTAGCATCACGTCTTCTTTGACTTCTAGCCACTCTTCCCAAACCACCGTCTTAGAAAAGCAATACACTAAAATATTAATAGAGCTGTCCGCAAACTGGTCTAAAAAGACAAACAGATTGTTTTTATACCCTAAAAAATCGTCAATAGAAACAATATCCTTTTTAAACATGTAGCGGTAATCGCTCGCATTTTGCAAAGCGCTATCGGCCCCATTAGCGATTTTGGGGTGGTTTTCTAGCATTTCTTTAATGTCTTTCACGCAAAGCTGTAAAGCGCTTTGGCTAGAGCTATAAGTTAAGCCTATTTCCATTTTAATACGCCTTCCCACTTTACGACGGCTCCAATTCCTGATGGGTTTTCCGGCTAACTCTGAATTAGGCACGGACAAAAGAGCGTTATCAAAGGCTCTGATCGTGGTGCGCCTTAACCCCATTTCCACCACCGTGCCTTCCACTTCACCGCACACGATCCAATCCCCTTGAGAAAACGAATTGTCTAACAACAAGATGACAGAAGCAAAAAAATTCGCCAACACATCTTTAACCGCTAAAGCCACCGCTAACCCTCCAATCCCTAAAGAAGCGATGATGGCTGAAACGTTAAACCCTAGTTGCTTCAAAACCCCTAAAAGCGCGACAATAAAAATCAAAAAATACACGACTTTTAAAATCAAGTTGATCACTTCTTTTCTAAAATTGTGCGTGCTTTTGGTAGCCATATTCGTAACTAACGCTTCCCCATAGCCTTTAAAAAGTGCTATCACTAACCATGCTAAAAGCATGATATACACCGCGCCCACCCACATAGAAACTTTAGGAGGCGATGCGTTAGGGTAGTAGAAAATGTCTAAAGCCACATCGCAACTGAATAGGGCTAAAAAGACAGAAACCGGCGAAACAATGCTGCTTTGCACATTGACATGCATTTTTTTATTGCGTTGCATGATTTCAAAAATACGATCTAATAATAAGGCTAAAAGCCAAGTGATCAATTTCCTTAAACCTAACAATAAGGCTAAAATCATCAAAGCCAGCGCGATCTTACTCACTTGCAAACTATGGGCTGTGAAAGGCAAGACCTTGCTGATTTTGTTTAACACAAAATCCATATTCACTTCCATGATCAAGTTTTTAGGAAGCACTTCTTTAGGGTGGTTTTTAATGTAACGCAAAACTTCAGTGTAAGTGTTCAAACGCAATTCATAATCGCTAAACATCTGCTCTAATTCATGCATTTTGACATTGCCTAAATTTTTAGGGAAAGTGTAGAGTTTGAATTGCCCTAAACGCAAAAGAAAAGCATCGCTGATACTTTCCACGTCTTTTTGTTCGCTAAAAATATCAATACTGCTCCTGATTTTATCTATAAAACGATACAAAATTTCATCTATCAACAAAATATCTAAAGACAATCTATCTTTCATGAAAGTGTAGAAATCATCACCCTTAATGCTTTTAGACAAACGCTTTTTGATTTTTTCCTGCTCTTTTAAATTTTGGTTTATATCAATCCCGATCTTATCCCTTTCATTCAACACTTTAGAAGTCAAACTTTTAATCAAATCGTTCTTTTGGGTGTTATACAGAGAAATTTCAGCGCTTCTTTCAGGGTTTTTTTTGTAAGTTTCAATGACTTGATTGAGCTGGTTGATTTGATTGAAAATCAAAAACAAATCCACCGCATCTGTCTCATGCTCTTCAACCGCCCTCAAAGGATTTAAAAAGAGCGATAATACCAATACCCACCACAATAATAAACGCATGCAAAACCCCACTCAAACAAGATAAAATCTTTCTCACAATTTCTAGCGATTATACCAAAAATTAGAAACGCTTCGCCCCATAAAGTTACCCATGCAATTTGAAAGCGCTTTTTATTTAGCCCTAAAAAGCGGGCTTTATCCCAATTGTGAGTCTCTTTTTAGATCGCTACATCGCTTGATGCGATGCTTGGAGTATTTTTACATTTTATAATTAAAATACAGCCTTAATTTTTAACAAAAACTCTTGCTTTATTTAATATTTTTATAGTAGGATTTCGCATAGGTCGTAGTCAAAAAGCTTTCCCTGTTCGGTGCAATGAAGTCACGGATAATGTACACATTTTTATATATCTCTTATTCTTTAAATTTTATCATCGCTTTTGTTAAATGTTCTTGCGTGAGATCCATGCTTTAGGGATTTCTAACCCTATCTTTTGTAATTGGGCCATAGGGCAAAAGGGTAGTCCAAACTCGCTTTTGCACTTGCGATACCACTCATCATTTTTTAAAAAACACCTTTTAGGCTTCAAATACGGCTAAAACAAAGGGATTTGTAATCAATCTTTAGAAGAAAAAACCATAAAAACATAGTATCCTATGCCTACAAGAAAAACAAGAATTAAGAAAATGAGCAATCCCCACTCTAAAGAATCCATAATTCCTCTTTAAAAAATGTCAAAAGTGGTGCGCTTGGCAGGACTCGAACCTGCGACCTACGGCTTAGAAGGCTGTTGCTCTATCCAGCTGAGCTACAAGCGCATTAATGGTATTAATGTTAGGTGGTACGCCCGAAGGGAGTCGAACCCCTAACCCCCAGATCCGAAGTCTGGTGCTCTATCCAATTGAGCTACGAACGCCTACAATTCAAATAAAGGAATGACTAACATAAACTCGGTAAAACGCTTATTTTATGAGATGGGGTGGAAGATGGGAATCGAACCCACGACCCTCAGGACCACAATCTGATGCTCTAACCGACTGAGCTACTCCCACCATTCAATGAAAAGAAGCGATATTTTACCAAAGAATTTTAAACAGAACAACAAATTACGCAAAAAGTGGTCGGGGCGAAAGGATTCGAACCTTCGACCCCTTGGTCCCAAACCAAGTGCGCTAACCAGACTGCGCTACGCCCCGAAATTTTCACATGAAGCGTTATTATAACTGAATTTTCTAATTTTTGAGCGTAATTTTTCAAAAATACCGCTAAAAATCAAAATTAACGCTCAAAAAACACCTAATCCAACCCCCCACCCTTTTAAAAGCTACTTTTTTAAAAAACAGCTCTCAATGATTTTAAGCTTTTCGTTTCTAAAAAACTACTTTCGTTTTTTCATTTCACTAGAAACTTTTTCATAATGTTCCATGTGTTTTTTGCTTAACTCTTTGGTGATATACACCATCACTTTGTGATAGGCTTGATTCATGATTTTTTTAATGGCTTGATCATGGTCGGTTTCCTTGATCCTATGCACAAAAGTTTTGGGGACAAAACCTCCAGAATTGGTACGCCGCAACTCCACTCTTTCAATCACAGCCTTAATCTTTGAAACATCAATACCAAAACTATGGATAATGTCTTCACTTTTTGGCTCAACAAAATTCAAGTTCAAATACCCTGAAGACATGTCTATCACTTTTTCTTCATTGAGCGCATCGCTCTCTTCTACAATATCTTCTAAGATAGCCACATTCCCATCCATGCGTAAAACGAGCAACGCTTTTTCTTTGATGTCTTGAGGGATTTCGCTAACATCTTTAAATTGCGAAACGCTATAGCCCTTTCTCTCTAAAAAATTACTCAATTGGAGGAACAAAGACTTCTCAAATTCTTTTTGATAATTTTCAGGGATAACTTTATTAGCCTCTATTTTAGGATCGATTAAGACAACCAAATGGTTATTTTTAGGCTCTTGTTTGCCTTTAATAGGATAGTGGAAGTGCAACTCCACAGACTCGCCCATGTTATTGTGCTGTTGCTTCATAGGCATTCCATCAGCTAGAGCCGTATAAAACGCCCCACTTGCTAGTAACGATCCTAAAACGATTGCTAAACTACCTTTTTTCATTAAATTCCTTTCTTTCTTTTTCTTTAAAATCAATTCCTAATCTTACCCAAAAAATCCCACTTTTAGCGCTATTTTTAAGATAATCATTCCCATTCAATCGTTCCTGGTGGTTTAGAGGTAATATCATACACCACCCTATTGATACCATTCACTTCATTAGTGATGCGGTTAGAAACCTTTTCTAAAAAAGAATGCTCTAAAAATGAAAAGCTCGCTGTCATGCCATCGCTCGCATTCACCGCTCTTAAACAAATAGCGTTTTCATAAGTGCGATTATCCCCCATAACCCCCACAGAATTGACATTCAACAGCACGCAAAAAGCTTGCCAAACCTTGTCATACAAATCCGCCTTTTTAAGCTCCTCTATAAAAATAGCATCCGCTTCTTGCAAGCGTTTGATCTTACTCTCACTGATTTCGCCTAAAATCCTTATCGCAAGCCCAGGCCCTGGAAAGGGGTGGCACATTAAAAAATCCTGGCTAACGCCCAATTCTTTACCCAACAAACGCGCCTCATCTTTAAACAATTCCCTTAAAGGCTCTATGAGTTTAAAGTCCATCCATTCAGGCAGTCCGCCCACATTATGGTGCGTTTTGATCACTTTTGAAGGCCCTTTAACGCTCACGGATTCAATCACATCAGGGTATAAAGTGCCTTGGGCTAAAAACTCAATCTTGCCTTTTAAATGGTGCTTTTTGGCTTCTTTTTCAAACACTTCAATAAAGGTTTCGCCGATGATTTTTCGCTTCAATTCAGGCTCGCTCACGCCCTTTAGTTTAGACAAAAAGACTTCTTTAGCGTCTATCGTGTTTAAAGGGATTTGCAAGTCTTTAAACATCGCTTGGACTTTTTCTTTTTCATTTTTACGCAACAAGCCATGATCCACAAAAACAGCGATCAAATTATCCTTAATGGCTCTGTGCAATAGCGTAGCGACCACCGTAGAATCCACGCCCCCACTCACCGCGCACAACACCTTAGCGTTAGCGATTTTTTCTTTCAACCGCACTATTTCTCTTTGAGCGAAATGCTGCATCCCCCAAGTTTTTTCACAACCGCAAACTAAAAGGGCAAAATTTTCTAAAATCTTGCCTCCCTCTTCGCTTTGAACGACTTCTGGGTGGAATTGCAAGCCAAAAATCTTGCCGTTTTCAATCGCACAATGGGGGGAATTAGGGCTTTTTGCAAGGGTAGTGAAACCTTTAGGCAATTCTATGACTTTATCCATGTGGCTCATCCACACAAGGCTTTTAATCTTCACGCCTTTAAAAATCACAGAATCTTGAGTGATTTCTAAAATAGCCTTACCAAATTCTTGCTCATTCGCATAGGCCACTACCCCCCAAAAAAATCTACCAGATACTGCATGCCGTAGCAAATCCCTAAAATCGGTAAATTCAAATCAAAGATTTTTTCATTGGGCTTGTAAGCGTCTTTAGCATACACGCTCGCTGGCCCCCCGCTCAAAATCAATCCCTTAGGGGCTTTTTTTTGAATGTTTTCTACGCTTTCAAAAAAAGGGACTATCTCTGCATAAATCCCGCTCTCTCTCAATCTTCTAGCGATCAGCTGCGTGTATTGGCTCCCAAAATCTAATACTAAAATCATCGCTCATTCTTTATTTTTGTTTGTGTTTTATCATACTGGCTCTTATAATCCACTCTGTGGCTCTCAGCCAACTCAGGCGCTTTTTGCACAAACCAGCGTTCTAACTTTTCTAATTTGTGTCTATAATTTCCACCTTTTGAGCAATATTGAGAATTGATAAGCGAAAAGACATAGAGCGTTTTATTTTCTTTAGATTGGAATAAAAACTCTTTATGAAAAAGCGCTTTTGCGGGCATACCACTCATCACAGCCTCAGACAATAAAAAAGCGTCAAAATCGCAAAGGACTTTTTTGCTCAATTTGTTGCTTTTGGTAACCACAAAAATGAGATCTGTTTTCATGTCTTGTTTAAAAGCTAATGAAAGCACATTCAAAAAGGGCGGGGTTAAACCTTTATCCACCCTAACCTTAAGGGCTTTAGAAGAATCCCCCAATAACACCCCTCCAAAAAAAAGTAATCCCACACACAAGCTCGTTTGAAAAACGCTCATCTTTTAATCCTTGACTTATTATCGGTCGCATAACCACAAGTTACATGACGCATTGGAAAGTATTATAACATAAAATTGAGGATTAGCCCACGCTTTAATCTGGTTAGCTGTCAAGTCTTTAGTTATTAAGTCTTTATTGGGTAAAGACGCTTTCATGGTAATATCCGCTTTCACTCCTTTTAAGCCCCAATGATGCTTGGTGTTGAAATGGAATGATAGGGCTTGACCAATTCATACTTTCTAAGTCTTCTGATATTAACTAAGGCCGTATTGACTGAAATGGCTTGCGTCACGCTGCTTGTAGGGTGCGAAGAAGTGAGCGTATTCACACTCCCTGCATTGCACCTTGGGTTTCTAGTATTCACATCTTCTGGATCATACCACGCCCCTTCTTGGATGCTCAAAACCCCTTGACGGATATTTTTAGTTACAAACGCCCCTGCTAACAACCTCCCCCTAGCGTTAAACACTTCTACGATTTCACCATGCCTAATGCCTAATTTATTAGCGTCTAGTTCGTTGATCATTACAGGCTCTCTGCCTTGAATTTTATACACATTCCTAACCCAAGTGTTATCAAGCTGTGAATTGACACGATATTTGGGGTGCGGAGAAATTAAATGGAACGGATAAGTCTCAGCCATTTTAGAGCCTAGCCACTCAGCTGGCTCAAACCAAGTGGGATGCCCTTTAAAATCAGCCAGTTTAAAATCCGCACATTTTTGAGAAAAAATTTGAATTTTCCCGCTCTCTGTATCTAGCTTATTGTTGATAGGGTCTTGCCTGAATTTCGCATGACGCACAAACTTTCTCGCGTTTTCAGGGATTTCAAACTCCACAAAGCCATCCCTCCAAAACTGATCAAACGATTTCAAAGTAGGGCCATCGCTTTTTTCATAAAGGCCCTTAATCCATTCCATGTAACTCTTAGATTCAGTGAATCGCTGCTCTGTTTCATTGCCCCCAACGCGTAAAGCGAGCTGCCTGAAAATCTCATAATCGTCTTTAGATTCATAAACAGGCTCTACCACCTTACGCATGGCATAAATTACGTTCTTAGAATAACTCCCCCCAAAAGTAATATCATCTCTTTCCATAGTGCTAGTGGAAGCAAAAATAATATCAGCAAATTTTGCCGTAGGCGTCCACCAAGGCTCATGCACGATCACGCAATCTAAGGTTCTTAAAGCGCGAATCAGCTCGTTTGTATCAGCTTCATGCCCTAATAAATTCGCCCCACAATTATAGATCATTTTGATTTTAGGCAATTTGAGTTTTTTACCCATAAAATCAATTTCTTTATCCGGATTCAAAATCGCTTCAGAAACTCTAGATGTTGGAATAGCACTTTTTACAGAATTATTCCCTTGTGAAATCATAGGGACAATTCTTGCCCCAGAGCCTGCTTGAGCGTTGCCTCCATAATGCATAGAAAAGCCAAATCCCCCACCCGATAAGCCCACTTGACCAATCATGCTGGCTAAAACAATTAACGCCCAATCCGGTTGCTCGCCATGCTGAGCTCTTTGCATGGCCCAATTACCCGCTAAAAAAGTGCGTTTAGAAACAAACAAATCCGCTAATTCTTTGATCTTTTCTGCGCTCACTCCAGTGATTTGAGACGCCCATTCTAAAGTCTTAGGCGCCTTATCGCTCTCTCCTAGCAAATAGGGTAAAAATTTATCAAAACCATCAGTGTATTTAGCGATAAACTCTTTATCGTATTGATTGCTTGTATAAAGATGATGCATCATGCCTAGCATTAACGCTACATCAGTGTTAGGGCGAATGGGTATCCATTCAGCGCTAAAGGCTTGAGCGGTTTCGGTATAAATGGGATCGATACTGATGAATTTAATGCCGGCTCTTTTATACTTAGGGTAGTAGCTGTCATTGACATGGTTTGGCACAAAATAATCAATGCGGTTGCACTTGAATAAATCCGCCCCCCACATGACATACACCTTACAATTTTTAATCATCTCTTCATGCGTGGTTTGTTGTGAATAAACTTCCATATCCCCTACAATCATAGGGTTTATTCTTGCGGCCGCGCCATTACTATATTCCCCATCAGTGCCAATAGCTCCCCCTAAAGTCGTGTTAAAAAAACGCCATGCTAGATTATTACAACGATGCAAGCTGCCCGCATGCCCCCAACCACCATAACTGGCATTAAAGATGTTTTCTTTAGGGATTTCTTTAAGCTTTTTAGCCGCTAAATCCAATGCCACATCCCAACTCACGCGCACAAATTCTTCTCTCCCACGCAATTCTTTGTGGTTTTTTTTGTTTTCTAAGAAGCTCTTACGCACGCAAGGATACTTCACCCTACTATCTGAATACACCCTATCTGCCATCGCTTTTAACATCATGGTAGGGTTATAATCGCTCTTTTGGGGGACAATATCTTTAATCACTCCATTTTGAACCTTTGCGATAAAGGGGCCAAAATGGGTTGCATGCGGAATGGATTTTACTTTTTCAAAAACACCAACAGCTTTCAAAACATTAGTACTAGCGAGCGCGAGTGGGATTTTTGTTAGGATACTTCTGCGTGAAATGGACATGGTTCTCCTTCAAGCTTGCATTCTGTTAAAACACCCCAAATTCTAACACGTATTCACCTAAAATTACCGCTAATAAGCCCTCAAGCATGGGCGTTAATTTAAAACTACTTTTTATTCACGCTGCTCATGTCAGCGACTTTCCCCCACATCAAGCGGTATTTCCTCTTCATAAATTCAATTTCTTCCCTCGCTTGATTGAGTTCATCGCGCAAAAGATCAATGGTTTTTTTATCTTCTTCATAGACTTCTTGCATAGAGATTAAAGCGTCTTTTAAAAACATGTTTTCATTTTTAAAGGCTGAAATCGTTTCATCTTTAGCGCTAATGACTTTATCATGCAAATTTAAAATCGTGTTAATGGTCTTTTCCACAAACACAGGCTCTAAAGAACGCCCGTTCATATCCATAGAAATCAAATTATTTTCTACCTTTTTGATTAGAGCGTTCGTCCCGCTGCTCGCATCAATTAAAAGCTTGTTGTGGCTTATCTTGCTTTTAATTTTACCGATATTGACTAATTCCAGGATCCTTTCTTTAGGAAGCCCTGAAAGGCGGCTGAACTCTTCTAATTCAAGCCATGCTAAAGCGCTCAAATCCTCTAAAACCACCGGCTCTTTAGACTCTTTTTCTTTATCCTCTACCTTTTGCTCATTTTGTTGCACCGCTTTCGCTTTGTTCAAATCTAAAATATCCAAATTTTTCCTTAAAAATAGTTTTAGCTTAACGCAATTTTTTAACCGCTTTTTTCAAGCTGTCTAGCAAATAATCAATATCGTTTATGGAATGCGTGAAGTGCAAGCTCACTCTAAGCCATCCGGGTTTAGCGCTAAAATCGCTTGACTTTTGGGCGTTAAGATTCAATAAATCATGCCCATAAGGCCCTGCGCAAGAGCAACCTGCCCGGGTTTCAATAGCGTATTCATAGCTTAAAACCCTCGCTAAATCATAAGGCGAAATCCCTCCAATATTAAAAGCCACTACCCCCACACGACTCGCTGTTAAATTCCCATAAATATTAATAGCGGGCAAGTCTTTTAAGCCATGCATAAGCACTCTTAAAAGGTTGTTTTCTTTCTTATGGATAAAATCCAAACCGCATTCATCTCTTAATTGATACGCTAGAGCGCTCCTGTAAAATTGCAACAATCCTGGCGTGCCAAACTCTTCTCTTAAAGGCAACTCATCAATAAATTCATGCCGTGTGCGGTTAGCGTATTTAATCACGCCCCCTGCGCTAAAACTCGGGGCGATTTGCGTGTCAATCAAATCTTTAGCAATGCCTAAAAGACCGCACCCTCCAATGCCCCCTAAAAGCTTATGAGGGGCATAAAAACCGGTTTGGTATTCGCAATCTTTAGGGTTAGCATGCGCGCTAAAATTCGCTAAATCCAAAGCTAAAATAGCCCTATATTCCTTACACAATGATGAAACTTCTTTTAAAGGCGTAAGAATTCCCGTTACATTAGAAGCCGCACTCACAGAAACCAAGCTGTTAGGGGATTTTTTTAAAATTTGCTCTAAAATTTCTAAATCCAATAAGCCATGTTCATTTAAAGGGATACGCACCACCTCACACAAGCCTTCACGCCAGCTAATTTCATTAGAATGATGCTCATAAGGCCCCACAATCACACGCTTTAAAGCCATATCTTTCAAATACGGCTCTAAATTTTTCTTCGTTTTTGAAGGGATACACACCCCTAAAATTTCTTGAAATTTCTTAATCGCTGAACTCGCCCCATACCCCGCGCTCAAGACGCAATGATTAGCGCTCAAATTTAAAGAACGCTTCAATTTTTCTTGGCATTCTTTTAAAAGCATGCCCATTAAAATCGCATGCTTAGAAGCGACAGAATGGGCGTTCGCGTAATAAGGCAGTAAGGATTTCACGCGCTTTTCCACTAAAGCACTCGCTAAACCTGAAGCCCCCCAGTCAAAATAAGACACCCCTTTTTTTAAAATAATGCTAGACTTAACTTGATCTAAAAGGTTCTCGTTAGGGTTGAGTAAGGGGGCAAAACTCCTGTTTAAAAACGCTCGCACGAAATACCACCAACGCTTTTAATGTTTATCTCCGCTTAAAATATGAAAATGCAAATGCATCACCTCTTGCCCCGCGTTTTTACCCACATTCGTTAAAAGCTTGTAACCCTTTTCTTTGATGCCTAATTTTTCCACCACTTCAAAAATAAAACTTGTCATTTGCGCCATAAGCTCTGGGGTGATGCCATTAAAATCCTGAATGCTTTGCTTAGGGATCACTAACGCATGCACTTTAGCTTTAGGGTTAATGTCATAAAAGGATAAAAAACGCTCGTTTTCTAAAATCTTAGAGCAAGGGATTTCGCCTTGGATTATTTTTTCAAACACATTCATGCTCTTTTTACTCCCTTTTAAGGTTTTTCTTTTATTAAAGTTGTATTATAGCTTTTTAAAAATAAAATATAAGGATCGTTATTGCACACCTTAATAGAGCGATTAGAAAAGGTTACTAACAGCAAAGAGTTAGAAGAAGTGCGTTTGAATGCTTTGGGTAAAAAAGGGGTTTTTGCGGATAAATTCAACCAACTCAAAAATCTAAACGGCGAAGAAAAAAACGCCTTTGCTAAAGAAATCCACCATTATAAACAAGCGTTTGAAAAGGCCTTTGAATTGAAAAAAAAGGCTATTTTAGAGCTTGAATTAGAAGAACGCTTGAAAAAAGAAAAAATTGATGTGAGCTTGTTTAACGCTACCAACACAAGCTCTTCTCACCCTTTGAATTATACTAAAAATAAAATCATTGAATTTTTTACCCCATTAGGATACAAGCTTGAAATCGGCTCTTTAGTGGAAGATGATTTCCATAATTTCAGTGCTTTAAACTTGCCCCCTTACCACCCTGCAAGAGACATGCAAGACACTTTCTATTTTAAAGATCACAAGCTTTTAAGGACTCACACTTCGCCCGTTCAAATCCACACCATGCAAGAACAGACCCCACCCATTAAAATGATCTGTTTAGGCGAAACCTTTAGGCGCGATTATGACTTGACCCACACGCCCATGTTCCACCAAATTGAAGGGCTTGTCGTGGATCAAAAAGGGAATATCCGTTTCACGCACTTAAAGGGCGTGATAGAAGACTTTTTGCATTATTTCTTTGGCGGCGTGAAATTAAGGTGGCGTTCAAGCTTTTTCCCTTTCACAGAGCCAAGCGCTGAAGTGGATATTAGTTGCGTGTTTTGCAAACAGGAAGGCTGTAGGGTTTGTTCGCGCACAGGCTGGTTGGAAGTGTTGGGCTGTGGCATGGTCAATAATGCGGTGTTTGAAGCCATAGGGTATGAGAATGTGAGCGGGTTTGCCTTTGGCATGGGGATTGAAAGATTGGCCATGCTGACTTGTCAAATCAATGATTTACGCAGTTTCTTTGAAACTGATTTGAGAGTGTTGGAGAGTTTTTAATGAAACTAAGCGTCAATGATTTGAATGTTTTTGTCAATACGCCTAAAGATATAGCCAAACTCTGTGAGGATTTGAGCCGCTTAGGTTTAGAAGTGGAAAGCTGTATCCCTTGTATCGCTCCTAAAAATGTGGTTGTGGGTAAGGTTTTAGAAAAAGCCCCCCATAAAAACGCCGAAAAACTCAGCGTGTGTCAAGTGGATGTGGGTAAAGAAGTGTTGCCAATCGTGTGCGGGGCTAAAAATGTCGCGCCAAACCAATTTGCACCAGTCGCCCTCAAAGGAGCGATCATAGGCTCAACCCCAATCGCTAAAACCGAGCTTAGGGGGGTTGAAAGCCATGGCATGATTTGCTCTAGCACTGAATTAGGCTTCCCTAAAATCAATGATGGCATCTTGGAATTAGATGAGAGCGTTGGGGAGTTGGTTTTAGGGAAAGAATTAAACGAATACGCCCCTTTCAACACGCATGTTTTAGAAATTTCATTGACTCCTAATCGTGGGGATTGCTTGAGCGTTTTAGGTATTGCTAGAGAAATTAGCGCCTTTTATCACACGCCCCTAAAACCTATCAAGGCTTTAAATTTTACACCCAAAAGCGATTTGATCACGCTTAGTGTGGGTGAAAATATTGAATCGCATCTGGCTTATTATTTGATTTATAATCATTCTTTAAAAACCCCTTTAAATATCAAGCTTTCGCTCGCTCATAACAATGCCTTAAGCGAGAACGACCTGAACAATTTCATAGAATTTAGCGCGCATTTTAGTGGGGTAATATTGAACGCTTATGGCCTGAATACAACCCCTGTTGATTTGAGCGTGAAAAACGATGAAAACAACCTTGAAAGCGTTTATATCAACCATCAAAAACGCTCCACTATCGCTATCAAGCATCAAGATCAAAAAGATTTGAGCGAGTGTTTGCTTTTAGAGGCGAGTTATACCGATCCTGTAAGTCTGTCTTTAAAATTACACGCTCTAAAAGATAAAACGCTTCAAAAAGACAACGCCCTTATTTATAGAAGTGCTAGGGGGAGTAACCCTAATCTATCAGACGGCCTGAATTTTTTAAGCGTTCATTTAAAAGCCACGATTTTAGAAAGCAAACAAACCAAGCATTCTTTAAAGGATCGTGCCCTTAAATTCCAGCTTGAAGACATCACCGAAATTTTGGGGCTTGCCGTAGAGGAAGAAAAAATTCAAGGCATTTTAAAAAATTTAGGCTTTAAAGTTAGCGCAAAAGAGCCAAACTCAAAACCCCAAATTTTAGAGGTTATTGTTCCCAATTTCAGGCATGACATTAAAACGATCCAAGATATTGCTGAAGAAATCTTGCGCTTTGTAGGGATTGATAATTTGATCTCAAAGCCCCTTAATTGCGTCAGTAGCAAAAATTCAAACCCCCATTATGACACGCACCGCTTTTTTGAAAACCTTAAACACAAGGCTCTCGCTTGCGGTTTTAAAGAAGTCATTCATTACGTGTTTTACTCTAAAGAAAAACAGCAAAAACTGGGCTTTGAAGTTTTAGAAGATCCCCTAGAATTGCAAAACCCTATCACAACGGAATTAAACACCCTAAGAACGAGTCTTGTTTGCGGGCTTTTAGACGCCAGTTTAAGGAATAAAAATTTAGGGTTTAAAAGCATAGCCCTTTATGAAAAAGGGAGCGTGTATAACTCTAAAAGAGAAGAGATCCAAAAACTAGGCTTTTTAATAAGCGGCTTACAAAAGAAAGAGAGCTACCCTTACGCTAAAGGCAAGGCGTGGGATTTTTATTCTTTCGCTGAATGCGTTTCAAGAATTATAGGGGATTTTAGCTTGGAAAAACTAACCACTCAAACCCCCATTAACCACCCCTACCAGAGTGCTAAAATCATTCAAAATCATGAAGTAATAGGCGTGATCGCTAAGATCCACCCTAAAGTGATTCAGGAATGGGATTTGTTTGAAAGCTATTACGCTGAGATAGACGCTTCTAAACTCAAACGCCCTGCCATGCTGTTAAAACCCTTTAGCATTTACCCTAGCAGTATGAGGGATTTGACTCTCATCATTGATGAAAATACCGCTTTTAGCAGGATTAAAAAAGCCTTAAAAGACGCTCAAATCCCTAATTTAAGCGAAATTCTACCCCTTGATATTTTTAAAGAAAGCGATAACACCATAGCCTTAAGCGTGCGTTGCATGATCCATTCTTTAGAAAAAACCCTGAATGATGAAGAAGTTAATTCAGTTGTTCAAAAAGTGCTTGAAATTTTAGAAAAAGAATTTAACGCCCGCCTTAAGGGATAAAGACAATAAAGGATAGTATGTGATAGAGCTTGACATTAACGCCAGCGATAAATCGCTCTCGCACAGAGCCGTTATTTTTAGCCTGCTCGCTCAAAAACCTTGTTTCGTGCGGAATTTTTTAATGGGAGAAGATTGTTTAAGCTCTTTAGAAATCGCTCAAAATTTAGGGGCTAAAGTGGAAAATATCGCCAAAAATTCTTTTAAAATCACACCCCCAACGGCTATAAAAGAGCCTAATAAGATTTTAAATTGCAACAATTCTGGCACCAGTATGCGTTTATACAGCGGGCTTTTAAGCGCTCAAAAAGGGCTTTTTGTTTTAAGTGGGGACAATTCCCTAAACGCACGCCCCATGAAAAGAATCATTGAGCCTTTGAAAGCTTTTGGGGCAAAGATTTTAGGGAGAGAGGATAACCATTTCGCCCCTTTAGTGATCTTAGGGAGTCCCTTAAAAGCTTGCGATTATGAAAGCCCTATCGCTTCAGCTCAAGTCAAAAGCGCTTTTATTTTAAGCGCCCTACAAGCTCAAGGCATAAGCGCCTATAAAGAAAGCGAGCTTAGCCGTAACCACACAGAAATCATGCTTAAAAGTTTGGGGGCTAACATTCACAATCAAGACGGCGTTTTAACAATTTCACCCTTAGAAAAACCCCTAGAAGCTTTTGACTTTACCATAGCCAATGATCCGTCTAGCGCGTTTTTTTTCGCCCTCGCTTGCGCGATTACGCCAAAAAGCCGCCTTCTTTTAAAAAATGTCTTGCTCAACCCCACTCGCATAGAAGCTTTTGAAGCGTTGAAAAAAATGGGCGCTTCCATAGAATATGCGATTCAGTCCAAAGATTTAGAAGTTATTGGCGATATTTACATAGAGCATGCCCCTTTAAAAGCGATCAATATTGATCAGAATATCGCTAGTCTTATTGATGAAATCCCCGCTTTAAGTATTGCTATGCTTTTTGCAAAAGGCAAAAGCATGGTTAAAAACGCTAAAGATTTACGAGCTAAAGAAAGCGATAGGATTAAAGCGGTTGTTTCTAATTTCAAAGCTTTAGGGATTGAGTGCGAAGAGTTTGAAGACGGGTTTTACATAGAAGGATTAGGAGATATAAGCCCATTAAAACAGTGCTTTTCTCAAAAAAAACCCCCCCTTATCAAAAGCTTCAATGATCACAGGATTGCGATGAGTTTCGCTGTTTTAACTTTAATTTTACCTTTAGAAATTGACAATTTAGAATGCGCAAACATTTCTTTCCCGCAATTCAAACGCTTACTCAATCAATTCAAAAAAGGGAGTCTCAATGGAAATTAAAATGGCTAAGGATTATGGTTTTTGTTTTGGCGTCAAAAGAGCGATACAAATCGCTGAAAAAAATCAAAACAGCTTGATTTTTGGATCGCTCATTCATAACGCTAAAGAAATCAATCGTTTGGAAAAAAACTTCAATGTGAAAATTGAAGAAGATCCTAAAAAAATCCCTAAAAATAAGAGCGTGATCATAAGAACCCATGGCATTCCTAAGCAGGATTTAGAATACTTGAAAAATAAGGGGGTCAAAATCACTGATGCGACTTGCCCGTATGTGATCAAACCTCAGCAAATTGTGGAATCCATGAGCAAAGAAGGGTATCAAATCGTGCTTTTTGGGGATATTAACCACCCTGAAGTCAAGGGCGTGATCAGCTATGCCACTAACCAGGCTTTAGTCATCAATTCGTTAGAAGAATTGCAAGAAAAAAAATTGCAACGGAAAGTGGCCTTAGTTTCTCAAACCACCAAGCAAACCCCAAAACTCTTGCAAATCGCTTCCTATTTGGTAGAAAGATGCACTGAAGTGCGTATTTTTAACACGATTTGTAACGCCACTTCCTACAACCAAAAAGCCGCTTTGGATTTGAGTAAGGAAGTGGATATTATGATAGTCGTGGGCGGTAAAACTTCTTCAAACACCAAACAGCTCTTAAGCATCGCCAAACAGCATTGTAAAGACAGCTACTTGGTAGAAGATGAAAACGAATTAGAGTTAGCGTGGTTTAAGGATAAGAAATTGTGTGGGATTACCGCTGGGGCTTCCACGCCGGATTGGATTATAGAAAATGTCAAGCAAAAAATCAGCACGATTTAACACGTTTTGAAAATTTTCTTTAAAAAAACCGCTAATTGTTAGTTTTTAAACGATTTTGTAAGCCAAAAAAGGATACAATCCCCTTAAGGATTTTATATTTATTTTATAGTAAGGCAGTCAATGAGCAAGATAGCAGACGATCAGTATTTTAATGACGAGGAGGAAGACTTCGCAAAACTCTTAGAAAAAGAAGAAACTCTAGAAAAAGGCACTATCAAAGAAGGGTTAATCGTTTCCATCAATGAGAATGATGGGTATGCCATGGTGAGCGTGGGCGGTAAGACAGAAGGCCGTTTGGCTTTGAATGAGATCACCGATGAAAAGGGGCAATTGATGTATCAAAAAAATGACCCCATTGTCGTGCATGTGTCCGAAAAAGGCGAACACCCTAGCGTTTCCTACAAAAAGGCCATTTCCCAACAAAAGATTCAGGCTAAAATTGAAGAATTGGGCGAAAACTATGAAAACGCCATTATTGAGGGCAAGATCGTAGGCAAGAATAAAGGAGGCTATATCGTGGAGTCTCAAGGCGTGGAGTATTTCCTCTCCCGCTCGCACTCTTCTTTAAAGAATGACGCGAACCATATCGGCAAACGCATTAAAGCGTGTATCATTCGTGTGGATAAGGAAAACCACTCTATCAATATTTCTCGCAAACGATTCTTTGAAGTCAATGACAAACGACAGCTTGAAGTTTCTAAAGAATTGTTAGAAGCTACAGAGCCGGTGTTAGGGGTTGTGCGCCAGATCACTCCTTTTGGTATTTTTGTAGAAGTTAAGGAGATTGAGGGCTTGGTCCATTATTCTGAAATCAGCCATAAAGGGCCAGTCAACCCTGAGAAATACTACAAAGAGGGCGATGAAGTCTATGTCAAAGCCATCGCTTACGATGAGGAAAAAAGACGCCTTTCACTCTCTATAAAAGCGACCATAGAAGACCCATGGGAAGAGATCCAAGACAAGCTAAAACCCGGATACGCCATTAAGGTGGTGGTGAGCAACATTGAACATTATGGGGTGTTTGTGGATATTGGTAATGATATTGAAGGCTTTTTGCATGTTTCTGAAATCTCTTGGGATAAAAATGTCAGCCACCCTAGCCATTACTTGAGCGTGGGGCAAGAAATTGATGTGAAGATCATTGACATTGATCCTAAAAACCGCCGCTTAAGGGTTTCTTTAAAACAGCTCACTAACAGGCCTTTTGATGTTTTTGAATCCAAACACCAAGTGGGGGATATTGTAGAGGGAAAAGTGGCGACTTTAACGGATTTTGGGGCGTTTTTGAATCTGGGTGGGGTGGATGGCTTGCTCCACAATCACGACGCTTTTTGGGATAAAGATAAAAAATGCAAAGACCACTATAAAATTGGCGATGCGATCAAAGTCAAAATCCTTAAAATCAACAAAAAAGATAAAAAGATTTCTTTGAGCGCGAAGCACTTGGTGACTTCCCCTACAGAAGAATTCGCTCAAAAGCATAAAACAGACAGCGTGATTCAAGGCAAAGTGGTGAGTATTAAGGATTTTGGCGTTTTCATTCATGCTGATGGCATTGATGTGCTGATCAAAAACGAAGATTTGAACCCCTTGAAAAAAGACGAAATCAAAATAGGGCAGGAAATCACATGCGTGGTTGTTGCGATTGAAAAATCCAACAACAAGGTGCGTGCTTCTGTGCATAGGTTAGAGCGTAAAAAAGAAAAAGAAGAATTGCAAGCTTTTAACACGAGCGATGATAAAATGACTTTAGGGGATATTCTTAAAGAAAAACTCTAAAGAGTGATTTTAAAAGCATGAGAATGGCATGAGATTTAAGGGTGTTGTTGCTTTTATTTCCCTAGCTGTCGCTCTTGGCGTTTTAGCCTATTTGTTTTTAAGCGTTAAAAAAGAAATGCCCGTTGCTTCTCATGCGATCCCTCAAACCAATGAAAGCCTCTCTCAAACCAATGAAAAAAGCCATGAAATCAACCTAGAAGAAAGCCCTAATAATCCTAATACCCCTAACGATGAAAAAGCCCCCCATAACGAAGAAGATCATAGTAACACCCTTTTTCAAAACCTTGATGCGCAAGAAGTCATCAATTACCCCGTTGTGGAACATCATTTTGAGATCCCTTTTGAAGAAAAGAAAAGGGAGTATTCAAAGCTTATCATTAAGGATTTAAAGGACTATCAATGGTGGTGTTTAAAAGAAATTCTCAAAAAAGAACAAATTGATTACGCTTACGATAACACCAAAAACCACTCCGGTCTCATCATCTATTTAGAGGAAAACAAAAAAGAACGCTTGCTGGCTGATTTAGACTATTATAAAATACGCTATCATGCTGTTTTTTAAATTCAAAGGATAAAAATGTATCAAGTAGCCATTTGCGACCCCATCCATGCTAAAGGCATTCAAATTTTAGAAGCCCAAAAAGACATTGTCTTGCATGACTATTCCAAATGCCCCAAAAAGGAGCTTTTAGAAAAACTCACTCCTATGGATGCGCTCATCACTCGCAGCATGACCCCTATCACAAGCGATTTTTTAAAGCCCTTAACCCACCTAAAATCCATTGTGAGAGCGGGCGTGGGAGTGGATAATATTGATTTAGAAAGCTGCTCTCAAAAAGGGATTGTGGTGATGAATATCCCTACCGCTAACACGATTGCTGCTGTGGAATTGACCATGGCGCATTTGATCAATGCGGTGCGCTCGTTCCCTTGCGCGAACGATCAAATCAAACACCAACGGCTATGGAAAAGAGAAGACTGGTATGGCACGGAATTGAAAAATAAAAAGCTAGGCATTATCGGTTTTGGGAATATTGGCTCTAGGGTGGGCATTAGGGCAAAAGCCTTTGAAATGGAAGTTTTAGCCTATGATCCTTATATCCCTTCTTCAAAAGCCACTGATTTAGGGGTCATTTACACGAAAAATTTTGAAGACATTTTGCAATGCGACATGATCACTATCCACACCCCTAAAAATAAAGAAACCATTAACATGATAGGCGCTAAAGAGATTGAACGCATGAAAAAAGGGGTTATTTTGATCAATTGCGCTAGAGGGGGGCTTTATAACGAAGACGCTCTTTATGAAGCTTTAGAAACCAAAAAAGTGCGTTGGCTTGGCATTGATGTCTTTTCTAAAGAGCCTGGCATTCATAACAAGCTTTTAGACTTGCCTAATGTGTATGCGACCCCCCATATTGGCGCGAACACTTTAGAGTCCCAAGAAGAAATTTCCAAACAAGCCGCTCAAGGGGTTATGGAATCTTTAAGGGGTTCAAGCCACCCGCATGCTCTAAATTTACCCATGCAAGCTTTTGATGCAAGCGCTAAAGCCTACTTGAATTTAGCGCAAAAACTGGGTTATTTTTCCAGTCAAATCCATAAGGGCGTGTGCCAAAAGATTGAGCTCAGTCTTTGTGGGGAGATCAACCAATTCAAAGACGCCCTTGTCGCTTTTACGCTAGTAGGGGTGTTAAAACCCGTTGTAGGGGATAAAATCAATTACATTAACGCCCCCTTTGTGGCTAAAGAAAGAGGCATTGAAATCAAGGTTAGCCTTAAAGAAAGCGCTTCACCTTATAAAAACATGCTCTCTTTAACTTTAAATGCGGCTAATGGCGCGATCAGCGTGAGCGGCACGGTGTTTGAAGAAGATATTTTAAAACTCACTGAGATCGATGGGTTTCATATTGATATAGAGCCAAAGGGTAAAATGCTTTTATTCAGGAATACGGATATTCCAGGCGTTATTGGGAGCGTGGGGAATGCGTTCGCTAGGCATGGCATTAATATCGCTGATTTTCGTTTGGGGCGCAACACGCAAAAAGAAGCCCTAGCGCTCATCATTGTAGATGAAGAAGTTTCTTTGGAAGTTTTAGAAGAGCTTAAAAACATTCCTGCATGCTTAAGCGTTCATTATGTGGTTATTTAAGGTAGTTGGATGCGAGATTTTTTAAAGCTTTTAAAAAAGCATGATGAATTAAAAATCATTGACACCCCCCTTGAAGTGGATTTAGAAATCGCTCATCTGGCGTATATAGAAGCGAAAAAACCTAATGGAGGCAAAGCCCTTTTATTCACGAAACCCATAAAAAAAGAGCATGACCAGATCAAAACCTTTGGCATGCCTGTTTTGATGAACGCTTTTGGCTCTTTCAAACGATTAGATCTTTTATTAAAAACCCCTATAGAAAATCTGCAACAACGCATGCAAGCTTTCTTGCGCTTTGACACCCCTAAAAACTTCACTGAGAGTTTGAAAGTCTTAAAAGATTTATGGGATTTAAGACACATTTTCCCTAAAAAAACCGCTCGCCCCAAAGATCTCATCACCAAGCAAGATAAAGAAGTCAATTTGTGGGATCTACCCGTTTTAAAAACTTGGGAAAAAGATGGCGGGGCTTTCATCACTATGGGGCAAGTCTATACCCAAAGCCTGGATCATAAAAAAAAGAATTTAGGCATGTACCGTTTGCAAGTTTATGATAAAAACCATTTAGGCTTGCACTGGCAAATCCATAAAGACTCCCAGCTCTTTTTCCACGAATACGCTAAGGCTAAAGTCAAAATGCCTGTCAGTATCGCTATTGGTGGGGATTTGCTCTACACATGGTGCGCGACAGCCCCCTTACCTTATGGCATTTATGAGCTCATGCTCTATGGGTTTATGAGAGGAAAAAAAGCGCGCGTGATGCCATGCTTGAGTAATCCTTTGAGCGTGCCAAGCGATTGCGATATTGTGATAGAAGGGTTTGTGGATTGCGAGAAATTAGAGCTTGAAGGGCCTTTTGGGGATCACACTGGTTATTATACCCCCATTGAGCCTTACCCTGTTTTAGAAGTCAAAACCATTAGCTATAAAAAAGATTCCATTTACTTAGCCACTGTGGTGGGTAAGCCTCCTTTAGAAGACAAATACATGGGGTATTTGACCGAACGCTTGTTCTTGCCCTTGCTTCAAACGCACGCCCCCAATCTCATAGATTATTACATGCCAGAAAATGGGGTGTTTCATAATTTGATTTTAGCCAAAATACACACGCGCTATAACGCTCATGCCAAGCAAGTCATGCATGCTTTTTGGGGCGTGGGGCAGATGAGTTTTGTCAAGCATGCGATTTTTGTCAATGAAGACGCCCCTAATCTAAGAGACACCAACGCTATCATTGAGTATATATTAGAGAATTTTTCTAAAGAAAACGCGCTCATCTCTCAAGGCGTGTGCGATGCGCTAGATCATGCAAGCCCTGAATACGCTATGGGGGGAAAACTCGGTATTGATGCGACTTCTAAAAGCAATACCCCCTACCCCACGCTTTTAAACGATAACGCCCTATTAGCGCTTTTACAAGATAAAATGCAAAATATCGTTCTTTTGAAGCAATATTACCCGCACACTCGTAACCCCATTTGCGTGATTAGCGTGGAAAAGAAAGATAAAAGCGTCATTGAATTGGCTAAAAACTTGCTCGGTTTTGAAGAGCATTTGCGCATTGTCATCTTTGTAGAGCATGTCAGCAACGATTTAAACAACCCTTACATGCTGTTATGGCGCATCGTTAATAACATTGACGCTAAGCGTGATATCCTCACCTCCAAACATTGTTTTTTTATAGACGCTACCAATAAGGGCGTTATGGATAAACATTTTAGAGAATGGCCAGTAGAAACGAATTGCTCCATGGAAGTCATAGAAAATTTGAAAAAGAAAGGGCTTTTAAAAGATTTTGAAACTTTAAATCAAAAATTCCACCTCACGCATTCTTTTAGCACGCATCAAAAAGAGCTATAAAGAAGAGCTATAAAGAAGAGTTATGACAGATTATAGCCAAAGGATTGATGCCCTCATCACCAAAATAGAAAAGGCTCGCACCGCCTATTCAAGGCACCATATTGTCAAAATCGTGGCTGTTTCAAAAAACGCTTCCCCAGAAGCTATCCAACATTACTACAACTGCTCTCAAAGGGCTTTTGGAGAAAATAGAGTTCAAGATCTAAAAATTAAAATGCATTCTTTAGAGCATTTGCCCCTTGAATGGCACATGATAGGCTCTTTACAAGAAAATAAAATCAACGCGCTTTTGAGTTTAAAACCCGCCCTTTTGCATTCTTTAGACTCTTTAAAACTCGCTTTGAAGATAGAAAAGCGTTGCGAAACACTAGGCGTAACTTTAAACGCTCTTTTACAGGTTAATAGCGCGTATGAGGAAAGTAAAAGCGGGGTGGTGCCTGAAGAAGCGCTAGAAATTTATTCTCAAATCAGTGAAACTTGCAAGCGCCTCAAGCTTAAGGGGCTTATGTGTATAGGGGCACACACCGATGATGAAAAGAAAATTGAAAAATCCTTTATCACCACCAAAAAACTTTTTGACCAAATAAAGAACGCGAGCGTTCTTTCAATGGGCATGAGTGATGATTTTGAATTAGCGATTGCTTGCGGGGCGAATCTTTTAAGGATTGGCTCTTTTTTGTTCAAAGAGTAAGATGTTAGAAACTTATGCGCTTAAAAGTGGGGCTGTTTTTATCTCTGATGCGCATTTTTTGCCCAAAAGCCCTTATTTAATCCATACGCTTAAAGAACTTTTACGCGCCAAACCCCCACAAGTCTTTTTCATGGGCGATATTTTCCATGTTCTTGTGGGCTACTTGCCCCTAGATAAAGAGCAACAAAAAATCATTGATTTAATCCATGCGTTAAGCGAAATTTCACAAGTCTTTTACTTTGAAGGCAACCATGATTTTTCCATGCGTTTGGTGTTGAGTTCTAAAGTGGTTGTTTTTGAGCGCCAAAACCAGCCCGTATTATTCCAATATGATAACAAACGCTTTTTGCTAGCCCATGGGGATTTATTCACCACTAAAGCGTATGAATTTTACATCACGCAGCTCACTTCCACTTGGGCGAGATTTTTTCTAACTTTTTTAAATTTCGCGAGCTTTAAAACCTTATACCCTTTTTTGAAAAAACGCATCTATCAAAAACCCGTCCGTCTTTGGGAATTAGAGCCAAAAGAATTAAAAGCCTTTATTGAAAAGCGCCTAAAAGCCTATCAAAACTATATTAAAGATCTCAACCTTGATAGCATTGACGGCATTATAGAGGGGCATTTTCACCTCAAAAGCGGCACAAAAATCCCCTTGAATGCGCCGATTTATTGCCCACTGCCTTCCTTTTATTACGAACAAAGCCTTTTTAAGGTATCATCAAGCCTTTTAGAACCATCTCAAAATAAGGACGCCTAACATGGCAGAAAAAACAGCTAACGATTTAAAATTGAGTGAGATAGAACTCGTGGATTTTCGTATTTATGGCATGCAAGGGGGCGTCCCTTATGAGGGGATTTATGGCATCAATGTGGCTAAAGTCCAAGAAATCATCCCCATGCCTACTCTTTTTGAATACCCCACTAATCTAGATTACATTATCGGCGTGTTTGATTTGCGCTCCACGATCATTCCGCTTATTGATTTGGCTAAATGGATAGGGATTGTCCCGGATAAAAGCAAGGAAAATGAAAGAATCGTCATCATCACTGAATTTAACAACGTTAAAATGGGCTTTTTAGTCCATTCCGCCAGGCGTATCAGGCGCATTAGCTGGAAAGATGTGGAGTCTGCATCCTTTAGCGCCTCTAATAGCATTAATAAAGAAAATATCACCGGCACCACGCGCATTGAAAACGACAAAACCCTGCTTATTTTGGATTTAGAAAGCATTTTAGACGATTTAAAGCTTAATGAAGACGCTAAAAGCACTAAGGAAGACACCCCCAAACAGCATTTTGAAGGCGAAGTGTTGTTTTTAGACGATAGCAGAACGGCGAGAAAAACCTTAAAAAACCATTTGAGCAAATTGGGTTTTAGCATCACGGAAGCTGTGGATGGGGAAGACGGGTTGAACAAATTAGAAATGTTGTTCAAAAAATATGGGGACGATTTGAGGAAACATTTGAAATTCATTATTTCAGATGTTGAAATGCCTAAAATGGATGGCTATCATTTCTTATTCAAGCTCCAAAAAGACCCCAGGTTTGCTTATATTCCTGTGATTTTTAATTCTTCTATTTGCGATAATTACAGCGCTGAAAGGGCTAAAGAAATGGGGGCTGTGGCGTATTTAGTCAAGTTTGACGCAGAAAAATTCACCGAAGAAATTTCTAAGATTTTAGACAAGAATGCGTAATTTTTATTGATAAAATTGTAAAATACTCTTATCTCAAACGCTAAAAAGGGGTTTTAAATGGATGATTTGCAAGAAATAATGGAAGACTTTTTGATTGAAGCCTTTGAAATGAATGAGCAGTTGGATCAGGATCTGGTGGAATTAGAGCATAACCCTGAAGATTTGGACTTGCTCAATCGCATTTTTAGAGTCGCTCACACCATTAAAGGCTCTAGCTCGTTTTTGAATCTTAATATTCTCACGCACCTCACGCACAACATGGAAGATGTCTTGAATCGCGCTAGAAAGGGCGAAATTAAAATCACGCCGGATATTATGGATGTCGTGTTGCGCTCCATTGATTTGATGAAAACCTTACTCGTAACGATTAGAGACACCGGATCGGATACCAATAACGGCAAGGAAAACGAGATTGAAGAAGTAGTCAAAAAGCTTCAAGCCATTACGAGCCAAAATTTAGAGGGCGCTAAAGAAACTTCAGGGACTAAAGAAACCCCAGAAAAAGAAGTAAAAAAAGAAATTAAAGAAAAAGCGAAAGAAGAAGTTAAAGCAAATAAAACCCCTACTGCAGAAAACCCTACAAGCGATAACCCGCTAGCCGATGAGCCGGATTTGGATTATGCTAACATGAGCGCTGAAGAAGTGGAAGCGGAAATTGAACGGCTGCTTAACAAACGCCAAGAGGCCGATAAAGAACGAAGGGCTCAAAAAAAGCAAGAAGATCAAGCCAAGCCTAAACAAGAAGTCGCCCCAGCAAAAGAAACTCCTAAAACAGAAACTCCTAAAACAGAAACTCCTAAAACAGAAACCCCCAAAGCCCCTAAAACCGAAACTAAAGCTAAGGCTAAAGCCGATACTGAAGAAAATAAAGCCCCCTCTATTGGTGTGGAGCAAACCGTTAGGGTGGATGTGCGCCGCTTGGATCACTTGATGAATCTAATCGGCGAACTTGTGTTAGGGAAGAATCGCTTGATCAGGATTTATAGCGATGTGGAAGAACGCTATGATGGGGAAAAGTTTTTAGAGGAATTAAACCAGGTAGTCTCTTCTATTTCAGCAGTAACGACAGACTTACAGCTTGCGGTGATGAAAACACGGATGCAACCAGTGGGCAAGGTGTTCAATAAATTCCCTCGCATGGTAAGGGATTTGAGCCGGGAATTAGGCAAGAGCATTGAATTGATTATTGAGGGCGAAGAAACCGAGCTTGATAAATCCATTGTAGAAGAGATTGGCGATCCACTCATCCACATTATCCGTAACTCATGCGATCATGGGATTGAGCCTTTAGAAGAAAGAAAAAAGCTTAACAAGCCTGAAACCGGTAAGGTGCAATTGAGCGCGTATAATGAGGGCAATCATATTGTGATTAAAATCTCTGATGATGGCAAGGGATTAGACCCTGTGATGCTTAAAGAAAAAGCAATTGAAAAAGGGGTGATTAGCGAAAGAGACGCTGAAAGCATGAGCGATAGGGAAGCGTTTAACCTCATTTTCAAGCCAGGCTTTTCTACCGCAAAAGTCGTTTCTAATGTTTCAGGCAGAGGCGTGGGCATGGATGTGGTGAAAACCAATATTGAAAAGCTTAATGGGATCATTGAAATCGATTCAGAAGTGGGGGTAGGCACGACTCAAAAGCTTAAAATCCCTCTCACTCTGGCTATCATTCAAGCTTTACTCGTGGGCGTTCAAGAAGAATATTACGCTATCCCGCTTTCTTCAGTTTTAGAAACCGTGTGCATCAGCCAGGATGAAATTTACACCGTTGATGGCAAAAGCGTGTTGCGTTTGAGAGATGAGGTGCTTTCTTTGGTGCGCCTTTCTGATATTTTTAAAGTGGATGCTATTTTGGAGTCCAACTCTGATGTGTATGTGGTTATCATTGGCTTGGCCGATCAAAAAATTGGCGTGATTGTGGATTATTTGATCGGTCAAGAAGAGGTGGTCATCAAGTCTTTAGGTTACTATCTTAAAAACACTAGAGGCATTGCTGGCGCTACGGTGAGGGGCGATGGGAAAATCACCCTCATTGTAGATGTGGGGGCGATGATGGAAATGGCAAAGAGCATTAAAGTCAATATCAATACCTTGATGAACGAATCAGAAAACACGAAAAGTAAAAATTCTCCTAGCGATTATGTTGTCTTGGCGATTGATGACAGCAGCACGGACAGAGCGATTATCCGCAAATGTTTGAAACCATTAGGCATCACGCTCTTAGAGGCGACTAACGGCTTAGAGGGCTTAGAGATGCTTAAAAATGGCGATAAGATTCCGGACGCTATTTTAGTGGATATTGAGATGCCTAAAATGGATGGTTACACTTTCGCCTCTGAAGTGCGCAAATACAATAAATTCAAAAACTTGCCCTTGATCGCCGTTACCAGTCGGGTGACTAAAACGGACAGAATGCGTGGCGTTGAATCCGGCATGACTGAATACATCACCAAACCTTATAGCGGTGAATATTTAACCACCGTAGTGAAGCGCAGTATTAAATTAGAAGGAGGCGAATCGTGAGCAATCAATTGAAAGATTTATTTGAAAGACAAAAAGAAGCTAGTGCAGGCTCTAAACAAGAAGACAATGAAGAAATTTTGCAATTCATCGGTTTTATTATTGGCGATGAAGAATACGCCATTCCTATTTTGAACATTCTAGAGATTGTCAAACCCATTGGTTACACACGAGTCCCTGAAACCCCAAACTATGTGCTTGGCGTGTTCAATTTAAGGGGTAATGTCTTCCCTTTGATCAGTTTGCGTTTAAAGTTTGGCTTGAAAGCCGAAAAACAAAACAAAGACACTCGTTATTTGGTGGTACGCCATAACGATCAGATCGCTGGGTTTTTTATTGATCGCTTGACTGAAGCTATTCGCATCAAGCAAACCGATATTGACCCGGTGCCAGAGACTTTGAGCGATAACAATAATTTAACTTATGGCATTGGGAAACAAAACGACAGACTCGTAACCATTTTAAGAGTGGAAGAAATCCTAAAAAAAGACTTTTAAAAACCTTTTTCTATCAAACCCTTATGGGGGCTTTGAAAAAGACTTATGCCATTAAAAAGCTTGATTTTAGTCAAGCGTTTCTTATAATGCACTAAAAACAGAGTCTTTTTCAATATTTTCTTTTAAAAATAGCGTGAAACTTTTTTAAGCGGATTAAAAAAACCTCTCATTTTTTAGTCTTTATCGCCAACGCTTTTTAATAAGCGAGACTTTTTGCATTGAGATTCACTAGATCGTAGTCCCCTCCTTTTAAATTTCCTATTTCAACACTTTTAAAAGCGCTTCATAATTGGGCTCTTCTAAAATGTTTTGAACGATTTCTTTATAGATAACCACTCCCTTATCATCAAGAACAAACACCGATCGAGCGAGTAAGCCTTGCAAAGAGCCTTTGCCCAACAGCACGCCGTAATTTTCCCCAAAAGCCTTATACCTAAAATCGCTTAAAATTCTTAAGTCCTTAATGCCTTCAGCGCCGCAAATTTGCCCTTGAGAAAAAGGCAAGTCCATAGAAATAACGCTAAAACTCACAGAAGGCAGTTTGCCGGCTTGCTCATTGAAGTGTTTGGCTTGGAGCAAGCAAACCGATCCGGTTAGACTAGGAAGCGCGCTAACGACTTGAAAACGCACGCCTTGCTTCAATAAATTGACTTCTTGCAAATCGCCATTGACCAATTTCACATCAGGGGCTTTATCGCCCACTTTTAAGGCTTTCCCTTCTAATTGGTATGTTTCTTCTTTAAAAGTAACTTTTTGCATGGTTAAATCCTTTCTAATGAATTGCTAATTGCGTTAGAATAGTAGTCAATTAAAATTAACTTTTAAAAAATTTAAAGAGAATTTGTTTAAAAAGTCGTTTTCATTTTAAAAAACCCCTTAAAATCTACAAAATTTGCATAACGATTTAATTTTTAAGAAAAGATTTACCAAAAAGTGTTAAAAAATGATTACAATACGGCTATCTGATCACAAGGAGAAAACATGTTTACATTACGAGAGTTGCCTTTTGCTAAAGACAGCATGGGAGATTTTTTAAGCCCTGTAGCGTTTGATTTCCACCATGGGAAACACCATCAAGCTTATGTGAATAATTTGAATAACTTAATCAAAGGCACGGATTTTGAGAAAAGTTCTTTGTTCGCTATTTTGACGAAGTCTAGCGGAGGCGTGTTTAATAACGCCGCTCAAATTTATAACCACGATTTTTATTGGGATTGCCTAAGCCCCAAAGCGACTGCTTTAAGCGATGAATTAAAAGGGGCTTTAGAAAAAGATTTCGGATCGTTGGAAAAATTTAAAGAAGACTTCATTAAGAGCGCAACCACTTTATTTGGCTCTGGTTGGAATTGGGCAGCGTATAATTTAGACACTCAAAAAATTGAAATCATTCAAACGAGCAACGCGCAAACCCCAGTTACGGATAAAAAAGTGCCGCTTTTAGTGGTGGATGTGTGGGAGCATGCTTATTACATTGATCATAAAAACGCACGCCCTGTGTATTTGGAAAAATTCTATGGGCATATCAATTGGCATTTTGTCTCTCAATGCTATGAATGGGCGAAAAAAGAAGGCTTAGGCTCAGTGGATTACTACATCAATGAGTTGGTGCATAAAAAAGCTTAAGCGTTACTGCTATTGTGGTTTAAAGGTTTTTAAACCACGCTTCTTTTTTGAATGAAAGACACTCTATTTAACAAATCCCTAAACAAACGCTTTTGCTTTGATGAGAAAGTCGCCCATGTTTTTGATGACATGCTGGAGCGTTCCATCCCCTATTATCATGAAATGTTGAATCTGGGGGCGTATTTTATCGCTCAAAATTTAAAAGAAAATATCTATCCTAAGCCCTTGTCTAAGCCCTTGATTTATGATTTGGGCTGTTCTACCGGGAACTTTTTTATCGCGCTTAACCAACAGATCCAACAGGATATTGAGCTTGTAGGGATTGACAATTCCATGCCCATGCTCAAAAAAGCGCAAGAAAAATTAAAAGATTTTAACAATGTCCGTTTTGAATGCATGGATTTTTTAGAGGTTGAGTTTAAAGAATCGAGCGCGTTTTCATTGCTTTTTGTGTTGCAATTTGTCCGCCCCATGCAAAGAGAGGTGTTGCTCAAAAAGATTTATAACAGCCTTGCGTTGAATGGGGTTTTATTGGTGGGCGAAAAGATCATGAGCGAAGATCGGATATTAGACAAGCAGATGATAGAACTATACTACCTTTATAAACAAAATCAGGGTTATAGCCACAATGAAATCGCTTTCAAAAGAGAAGCGTTAGAAAATGTGCTTGTGCCTTATAGTTTAAAAGAAAATATCGCGCTTTTAGAAAGCGTGGGGTTTAAGCATGTGGAAGCGCTGTTTAAATGGGTGAATTTCACGCTGTTAGCCGCCAGAAAAACTTAAGTTTTTTAAAATAATATATCAAACATGAGTGTTTTAAAAAATATCCACAGGATCCATGTTCACGCTGCAAGGGATATTGGGGGCGGTTTTTAAAAACGCATGCACGCTTTTGATTAGGCTTAAAGGGTTTTTGGAACGCAATAAAATAAGGTAGCGGTAAGAAGAGGCGATTTTTTCAATGGGGGCTTTGAAATTAGAGAGCGTTACGCCCTTTTCTAAACACAAAGAAAGGGTTTGAGAGGCTTTTAGGCTCAATTGTTGGGCTTTTTCTTCGTTTTTATGCTTGAATTCCAACAAACACAGCCTTGAAAAAGGCGGATAGAGTTCGCACCTTTCTTGCAATTCGTATTGTAAAAAATCTTCATAATCTTCTAAGAAATTTTTTAATAGATCCGTTTCGGTGCTTTGAATGAACACTTGGCCAGAAATTTGCCTAGCGCTCCTCCCGGCGATTTGATAAAGCAGCGACACGCCTTCTTCTAAAGCCCTGTAACTATTAGATTTAATGATATTGTCTATGCCTAAAACAACCGCTAAACTCACTTTAGCGTAATCATGCCCCTTACTTATCATCTGCGTGCCGATTAAGATATTGGTTTTTTGAGCGTTGAAATCGTTTAAAATATTGTGGAGTTTTTTTGGCGTGCTGGTGTGATCTTTATCTAAGATCGCTATTTTAGCGCCTTTCAAAAGGCCTTCTAATTCGTTCAACACTTGCATGGTGCCTATCCTTTTACCCACTAAAACTTCGCTTTGGCATGCGTTGCAAATTTTAGGGATAGGGCTTGAAAAATGGCAATAATGGCACATGAGTTTGTTGGTCTTTAAATGCAAACTCATATTCACGCTGCAAAAGGGGCATTGAACGCTTTTATAGCAATTTTGGCACAGCAAGGTTTTGAAATTAGCCCTTGTAGGCACAAAAATAATGGCTTGCTCGTTTTTGTCTATCACTTGTTGCAGCGCTTCTAGGAGTTTGGGCGTGATAAAACGCTCCGTTTTTTCAAAAATAATGTTTTTTTGCGTGGGGGTGTAGCGCCCCTTTAAGCGCACTAAAGCCTTATCTTTAAAGCGTTTGTAACTATTCAAACTTGGCGTAGCAGAGCCTAAAACCACTTGAATAGGGAATTTATGGGATAAATATAGGCATAAATCCCTAGCGTTATACATAGGGCTTTGATGAGACTTATAAGAAAAGTCATGCTCTTCATCTACAACGATTAAACCCAACTCCTTAAGTGGTAAAAACAACGCGCTTCGTGTGCCTACCACTAATTTGATTTCTTGCGAATAAAGCTTTTCTAAAAATTGTTTTTTTTGATTTTGAGAGAGTTTGCTATGCCACAAGCCTAAATTTTCTTTAAAAACCCTTTTAAGACGTTGTTGCATTTGAGGGGTGAGGGCGATTTCTGGCACTAACAATAAAGCGCTTTTTTTTTGCTCTAAAGTTTGAGCGATTGCATGCATATAAATTTCGGTTTTCCCGCTGCCCGTATCGCCAAAGAGCAAGCTTGCTGGATGTTTTTGCAATTCTTTTAAAGCGTTGGTTTGCGTTTGGCTTAATATATTAAGAACAGGCTCAATTTTTTCTAACCCCACTAGATCGCATTCTTTAAAAGGGGCAAAAAGGCTTAAGACTGAAGAAAGATTAGCCGAGTAATATTGAGCGATAAATAGAGCGAGCTCTATTTGAAAGGGGAGTAAAAAATAAGGGGTTTTTTCTAACTCTAGGCATTCAAAAGAGGGTTTTGAAACTTCTTCAAGAACGACGCCCAAAAGCGTTTTATTCCTTAAAGGGATATTGACTAACGCTCCTTTAAGGTGTCGTTCTTTAGAAAAGTAAGTTAAAGGGGGGGTTTTATTTTTTAAAGGAGCGATTAAGTGATAGAACATGATGAGATTTTTTCTAAAAGCTTTTGGAGTTCATTGTGCAAATACTCGTTCTGGCAACTTTCATGCAAATAATCCTTTAAAAGCTCTAAGGCGTTTAATTCTTGGTTATGGAAACGCTCCTTTAGGGTGCGTTTCATCTCATCGCTAAAGGTGTTATTGAGAGAGATTTTATAGCGTTTGCCCAAATAAGTGATTTCTAAGCTATCGTTTTCTAAAGACATGTTTTTAATGGTTTATGACAATAAATCAGAGATTTTGTCATAAAGACCTTGAATACCCTTATCTTTAGCGCTCAATTCATCGTATAAAATAGCGATTTGAATGTCTTTTTCTTCATTTTGCGCATTCAGGGTGGTGTTTGCTTGGCGTAAAGCGTTCAACTCTTCTTCTTGTTTTTGGATTTTTTCAATCAATTCATCAATTTTAGCGCCCAACTGGTTCAATAAACTTAAAGATTGCATCATAAGCCTTTCTATGGTTTTTAAAAGTTATTATATCAAAGCTATTAAATTATCGCAAAATACCCCTATCCCCTTAAGGTAATGACTTTTACCATAAAATCAAGCAGCTAAATCCTATTTTTAAGCAGTTCTTATGGCGGTATTTGGTATTTTTGATTACCATAAAACAACAAGATAGAGAGCTTGCAGGGAATAATAAATGCAAAAAAGTATATTCAAAATAACTCTGTTGTTGGTTTTTCTCTTTTTAAGGAATGCTGTTGGTTTAGACGATAAAAAAGCAGCTCCTAAAAGCGTTCAAAATACCCCTAAAAATTTACCCCCTATCCAATTAAGGCTCGATCAAGCCTATGAAGACCTTATCAAAATGTTAGACAATATGGGAAAAAGCACGCAGTATGAGTTCCCTAAAATTAAAGAAATCCTAGAACAAAGCGAAGAGGAATGGCTAGGAGTCGCCCATGAAGAATGCGTGGCGTTGGTCATGCTAATAAGCCCCAAAGCTTCTATTGAAAACAGCCCGATTTATAAGAATTGCTATGAAGCTTATGTGAAACAAAGAATCCATGATTTATACGATTTTTATATAGAGGGCAAAAAGGTGAAAAGAAAAATCAAGAAAGCCCATGAGCATGAAATGGTTCTCAACAAATCCCAACCCTTAAAAAAAGAACCGCCTAAAAGCGAGAATAAAAAGAGTTTAACAAAACCTAGCTTAAAAGACACAAAGATCCCTAAAGGGTATTACTTGCAAATTGGGGCTTTTTTAAATTCGCCCAGTAAGGATTTTTTGCAAACGCTCAAAAATTTCCCTTACCAAATGGAGAAAAAAGACTCCCTCACGCATTATTTGATTGGCCCTTATAAAACCAAAGAAGAAGCCCTAAAACAGCTTGAAAATGCGGCTAAAAGCTTTAAAAATAAGCCTGCGTTGGTAGAGAAGTGATTTTTTAATTCTGACTTTTTAATGGCTTTTCATGAGCGTTGATAATAGGGTTTTAAAAAGGTTCAAAGCATTTTTTAAAACAGGTAATAAAAGATCTTAACGTTCTAGTTGGGTGATAACTTCTTAAAAAAGCGCTTTTTTGGGGTTAGGGGGTTTTAGTTGGGGGTTGCATGGGGGGAATGATTTCAAAATACCCCCTATCCTCTTAAGAAAATGAGTTTTAAAAATAAAGTAAGGTTTTTAGTTGTCTGCATTCAATAAAAACAAATCCATCGTTTTATGGGATTTTATAAAGCCACATGGCTATTAGCGCAACAAACAAACTCGCGCCCAAAAACACATAGCCTATCATTTTATAAAGGGGGATAAAGGTTTTTTGAATTTCTTCTTCTGCAATAATGATTTTAGAAACCCCTAATCGGTTAGTTGGGGCGCTGTCTGTGAGGTAAAAGCCCTGTTTTTTAAGCGCAAAATAAGGGGTTTTGATCAAGGCGTCATTTTTAAAAGAGGCCACAAACGCCCCGATATTAGAAAACTTGACTTGGTTGTCTGCGTCCAACAAAACAAAGGGGGTGTTTTTGAATCGTTCTTCTAAGATTTTTAAAGGCTCTAAAGAAGAGGCATTATTTAATTCTAAAAGGCTTTTAGCGATCGCATCAGCGGTGTATTGCATGCGTATTTGGGTGTTTTCCAAAAGGTTATTTTTCGCATAAAAGAAAAACAACGCTAACAAAACCCCCACTAAAAGCAAGGTGGAAAGGGTATAAACGATTAAAAAACGCTTTTTTAAAGAATGGGGCATGACGAACCTTATATAGCAAGTTGGATAACACGGCTTTTTTATGATTGGATTAAAAACGCTCAAACGCAACCCTTTTTTCTACCATATTTATTTAATTTTATGGTAAATTTTTGAAAAATTGTTATAATTCCTACACTTTTATTGGTAAATTCATTCAAAAAAAGGAGTTTAGAATATGCTTGATATATGGATAGATATGATAATCTGTATTTTTTATTTGCTCTTTTTTACGACTCCTTACATTGTGGGCGATATTTTGCAATTGAAATTTATCCGCCAAAAGCTCTGCGAAAAACCTGTTTTACTCCCACAAAAGGATTATGAAGAAGCAGGAAATTATGCCATTAGGAAAATGCAATTATCCATTATTTCTCAAATTTTAGACGGAATCATCTTTGCTGGTTGGGTCTTTTTTGGTTTGACGCATTTAGAAGATTTGACGCATTATTTAAACCTTCCTGAAACGCTAGGTTACTTGGTTTTTGCCTTGTTGTTTTTAGCGATTCAAAGCGTTTTAGCTTTACCCATTAGCTACTACACCACCATGCATTTGGATAAGGAATTTGGCTTTTCTAAGGTGAGTTTGTCGTTGTTTTTTAAGGATTTTTTCAAAGGGTTATCGCTCACTTTAGGCGTGGGGTTGTTGTTGATTTACGCTCTCATTATGATCATTGAACATGTGGAGCATTGGGAGATTAGCTCGTTTTTTGTCATGTTTGTTTTTATGATGCTGGCTAATCTTTTTTACCCTAAAATCGCTCAGCTTTTCAACCAATTCACCCCCTTGAATAACCGGGATTTGGAAAGTCAAATTGAAAGCATGATGGATAAGGTGGGTTTTAAATCTCAAGGTATCTTTGTGATGGACGCTAGCAAGAGGGATGGGCGACTGAATGCGTATTTTGGGGGCTTGGGTAAAAACAAGCGGGTGGTGTTGTTTGACACTTTGATCTCTAAGGTTGGGACAGAAGGACTTTTAGCCATTTTAGGGCATGAGTTAGGGCATTTTAAAAATAAGGATTTGTTGAAAAGCTTAGGGATTATGGGAGGCTTGCTCGCTCTTGTTTTTGCTCTGATCGCTCATTTGCCGCCGTTGGTTTTTGAAGGCTTTAATGTCTCGCAAACGCCAGCGAGTTTGATTGCGATTTTACTCTTGTTTTTGCCGGTGTTTTCCTTTTACGCCATGCCTTTGATCGGGTTTTTTAGCCGCAAGAACGAATACAATGCGGACAAGTTTGGGGCGAGTTTAAGCTCTAAAGAGGTTTTAGCCAAAGCGTTAGTGTCCATTGTGAATGAAAATAAAGCGTTCCCCTATTCGCACCCTTTTTATGTTTTCTTGCATTTCACGCACCCGCCGCTATTAGAGCGCTTGAAAGCTTTGGATTATGAAATTGAATGACCCTTTCACAAGCCCTAAATAAAGCCAAAAAAGAATTATCGCCAAAAGGCTTTAGGGGGGGGTTAGAGTCTGAAATTTTATTAGGCTTTGTCTTGCAAAAAGAAAGGGTTTTTTTGCACACGCATGAGCATTTGGAATTAAGCCACAAAGAAGAGGCACGCTTTTTTGAATTGGTAGAAAAGCGTTTGAATGACTGCCCCATAGAGTATTTATTAGAAAGCTGTGATTTTTATGGGCGCTCTTTTTTTGTGAATGAGCATGTTTTAATCCCACGGCCTGAAACGGAGATTTTAGTCCAAAAAGCCCTTGATATTATTTCTCAATACCACTTAAAAGAAATAGGCGAAATCGGCATAGGGAGTGCTTGCGTGTCCGTGAGTTTGGCTTTAGAAAACCCTAATCTCTCTATTTATGCGAGCGATATTTCACCAAACGCTTTAGAAGTGGCGTTAAAAAATATTGAACGCTTTTGTTTAAAAGAGCGTGTTTTTTTAAAACAAACGCGCCTTTGGGATCGCATGCCAACGATAGAAATGCTTGTCTCTAACCCGCCTTATATCGCTAGAAATTATCCTTTGGAAAAATCCGTCCTCAAAGAACCGCACGAAGCCCTTTTTGGGGGGGTTAAAGGCGATGAAATCTTAAAAGAAATCGTTTTTTTAGCCGCTAAATTAAAGATCCCTTTTTTGGTTTGTGAAATGGGGTATGACCAGTTAAAAAGCTTGAAAGAATGCTTGGAGTTTTGCGGTTATGATGCAGAGTTTTACAAGGATTTGAGCGGCTTTGATAGAGGGTTTGTGGGCGTTTTAAAAAGTTTTTTAAGATAAGGTTAAAACTTAATTACCCTTTTAGTGTTACAATAAAAACACTTAAAACAATAAAGGATGCCGCTCATGTATGTTGAAAAAATTCTCCAGTCTTTACAGAAAAAATACCCCTATCAAAAAGAATTCCATCAAGCCGTCTATGAAGCTATCACTTCTTTAAAACCCCTTTTAGACAGCGATAAAAGCTATGAAAAGCATGCGATTTTAGAGCGTTTGGTTGAGCCTGAAAGGGAGATTTTTTTTAGGGTGTGTTGGCTAGATGATAACCATCAAATCCAAGTCAATCGGGGGTGTAGGGTTGAATTCAATTCGGCTATTGGCCCTTATAAAGGGGGCTTGAGATTCCACCCTAGCGTGAATGAAAGCGTGATCAAGTTTTTAGGCTTTGAGCAAGTGTTGAAAAATTCGCTCACCACTTTGGCTATGGGGGGCGCTAAGGGGGGGAGCGATTTTGACCCTAAAGGGAAGAGCGAGCATGAGATCATGCGTTTTTGCCAGGCGTTCATGAACGAATTATACCGCCACATTGGAGCCACGACTGATGTGCCAGCTGGGGATATTGGAGTGGGCGAAAGAGAGATTGGCTATCTGTTTGGGCAATATAAAAAATTAGTCAATCGTTTTGAGGGCGTATTGACCGGTAAAGGGCTCACTTATGGGGGGAGCTTGTGCAGAAAAGAAGCTACCGGTTATGGGTGCGTGTATTTTGCAGAAGAAATGCTGCAAGAAAGGAACAGCTCTTTAGAGGGCAAGGTTTGCAGCGTTTCTGGGAGCGGTAATGTCGCTATTTATACCATTGAAAAATTGCTTCAAATAGGAGCCAAACCGGTAACGGCGAGCGATTCTAATGGCATGATTTATGATAAAGACGGCATTGATTTAGAGCTTTTAAAAGAGATTAAAGAGGCGCGTCGTGGGAGGATCAAAGAATACGCTTTAGAAAAAACTAGCGCGAAATACACCCCAACAGAGAATTACCCCAAAGGGGGGAATGCGGTGTGGCATGTGCCCTGTTTTGCGGCTTTTCCTAGCGCGACTGAGAATGAATTGAGCGTTTTAGACGCTAAAACCCTCCTTTCTAATGGGTGTAAATGCGTGGCTGAAGGGGCGAACATGCCCTCAAGCAATGAAGCGATTGAATTGTTCTTACAGGCTAAGATTTCTTATGGTATAGGCAAGGCGGCTAATGCTGGGGGGGTGAGCGTGAGCGGCTTGGAAATGGCGCAAAACGCGAGCATGCACCCTTGGAGTTTTGAAGTGGTGGATGCGAAATTACACCATATTATGAAAGAGATTTATAAGAATGTTTCTCAAACCGCTAAAGAGTTTAAAGACCCTACTAATTTCGTTTTAGGGGCTAATATCGCTGGTTTTAGAAAAGTGGCGTCTGCGATGATAGCGCAAGGGGTTTGATTACCCCCAATTTTACAAACCCATTTTTTTAACCAACTTTCTTACAGCGCGCAACAAAGGTAAGGATTTTTGATAGGCTTTGCGATAGATTTTAAAAGTGGTGTTTTGAGAGAGTTCTAATAAAGGCGAGGCGTTTTGTAAAAGGCGATCATAATTAACCCTCAAATCATCATAATTAACCCTCAAATCATCATAATTAACCCTCAAATCATCGTAATTAACCCTCAAATCATCAATAGATATTAACGGCTCATTCAAATCACGATAGAAAACAAAAGGGTTATTGTGATAGATCGTGTCGTTTTCTAAAATCGTTTTAAAAAAATCCAGGATTTTTTTAAAACTCAAATCTTGGTAAAAGTAAGCTTTCCCATCAATTTCATTTAAAGGGTTTTCATAGAGCATGTCTAAATAAGCGTTTGGGTGCGTGTGCAAGTACCTCACGTAATCAATCGCTTCATCAAAATCTTTAAAATCACAAACGTTCACAAAACTTTTAGGGTTAAAGTCTTTCGCCACGCTAGGACTCCCCCAATAAATAGGAATGGTGTGGCTGAAATAAGCGTCAATGATTTTTTCAGTAACATAGCCATAGCCTTGAGTGTTTTCAAAACACAGATTGAATTTGTATTGGCTTAAAAACTCGCTTTTGTTTTTGACGTTATAGCCTAAAGTGTTTCTCACGCTCCCTCCCCCAGTAACTGGCTCAATAGAATTTAAAGCGTCATAGAAAGCGTTCCTTATAGGAGCGTTAGGGTTGCTTGCGACAAAGCTCGCAAACCCTCTTTTCAAAGGATCGCTCTCATCATTCACTACTGCGCATAAATGGGGGTGTTTTTCTTTAAAATGATGGGAGGGCTTTTTTAAAGTATAAAGGCTGTTGTCTTTGAGTTTGTAGGGCGCGGTGGTGTCATTCACGCTCTCGGCTTTGTAATGCAAGCTAGCGTAATATAAAGGCATTCTCAAATAACGATCTCTAAAATCCAATTCATCAAAGCCTATGGCGTAATCAAAGAGGTTGAAATTAGGGACTTCGTTTTCACCGGTGTAAAACACCCTTTTAGTGTTTTGATAAAAGAGAATTTTTCTGGCTGATCCAATAGGACTGCCAAAGACAAGATCGGAAAATTCGTTGGGGTTTTGGTGGAGGGTGATTTTGTAGCGTTGGCTTAAGATGAAATACAGAGCGCTCTTTTTAAATTCTTCAGCGCCTCCCCACCAATTCGCCACAGCGATTTTTAGGGGGGGAGATTTAAAGGTAATTTTTTTTTTAATTGGAGCGCTTTCTATAAAGGCGTCTAGTAAGGGTTGGAACATCTTTATCTTTTAAACCAATTTAGGCAAACTCAAATGGCGTTTGAAATACGCCAAGATCACGAGAGCGAAAGGTATCGCTACCAAAAAGTATAAAAAAGTAGGGATCGGCAAGGGATCGCCTGCGGCATAGCTGTGCAAGCCAGAAAGGTAGTAATTCACGCCAAAATAAGTCATTAAAACCGAATAAAACCCTAGCGCGCTGCTGCTCGCTAAAATAAAGGGCCAATTTTGAGAGCCTAAAAAACGCAAATGCAAGATCAAGGCATAGACGCAAATAGAAATCAACGCCCAAGTTTCTTTAGGGTCCCACCCCCAATAGCGCCCCCAAGATTCATTCGCCCACACCCCGCCTAAAAAATTCCCGGCTGTGAGCATGAACAGGCCTAAAATCATGCTCATTTCATTGATAGCGCTAATGGAAAGGATGGTTTTGTCCAAATTGAAACGCCCTTGTTTGCGCAAAATAAACAAAACCAAACTTAAAATCCCTAGCACAAAACACAAGCCCAAAAAGCCATAACTAGCGGTGATGATAGAGACATGGATATTGAGCCAATAGGATTTTAACACCGGCACTAAAGGGCCGATTTGAGGGTCCATAAAGCCTAAATGAGCCACAAAGAGCGCGATACCGGCCAAAAAGCTAGAAGCCGATAGCGCGAGTTTGGAGCGTAAAACAAACCCTGCGATAACAGAAGCCCATGCGATATAAAGCATGGATTCATAAGCGTTACTCCAAGGCGAATGCCCGCTCACATACCAACGCAAGATTAACCCCATAGAATGAGCGATCGCGCAAAGCAAGATAGCCATATAAAGGATTTTAGTGAGCCAAATATTTGGAGTCGTGTTTTTAACCAAAGAGCTGATCACAACGATAAAAAGCAACAACCCAAGAAAGATATAAGGCAAGGTCAGGCTGTTAAAAAAATTGGTGTGGTTTAAGAAAATTTCAGAATCCACTTTAGAAGAAGATAAATAGAGGTTTTTGGCATGCTCTTGCTGATAGACGCTTAAATCTTTTAGGGTTTTTCCTACTTTATCCCATTGGTTGGTTTTTAAAGCGTCATCAAACCCGCTAAAAATATTTTTTAAGAACTCCGTTGCCACGCTTGAAATTTCCTTATTGGGGCTGTTGATCGCTTCAATGGGCGAGAGCCAAGCGGTGGTTTTATCGCTAGGGAAAATGCGTAAAAATTGAGCGCTAAAAAGCGTATAGACTAAGTTGATGCGTTCATCTACTTTTAGCGCGTCTTTATCCAACTCGTTGCGCGCATTGGGGGATTTTTGATTGACTTCTTCAACCAAATTTTTTAATTTATACCCACGGCTATCAAACGCATCTCTAAAAGCGATACGGCTTTCGTCTAAAGGCGTGCCGATAAGCTTTCTTAAGGCTTTATTGGAAGCGTAAATCATCTTAACGCTACGCCAATCGTTAGGGAAAAACATGATCCCTAAAAGCACCTGCATGGCGTTTAGCCCTTGAAAATCATCTTTCCTTAAAATCTTATGAATGTATTCAATGCTGATGGTATCAAGGGGTTTGATACGCCCATCAAAATCTTGGACTTGAAGCCTTTGAAAGGCTTTTAAGTGGTCTTTGGAATACTCTCTTAAACGTTTCAAACGCTCTAAAATCGTGCTTTTAGAATCTTCTTTATTGGTGGGATTTTCTATCTTTTGTCGCTCAATTTTAGCGCTTTTGCCCCCATGCATGTCAATTTGGCCTTCATTGGCGAACGAAGAAGTAAAAGGGCTGACTAGAATTAAAGCGAATAAGAAACTAGCGATTTGTTGGGATTTTAAAAAGCGTGAAAGCTTTAAAAAACGCCCCTTTTTATCCAAAAGCAACCACAAAGCCCCCAAAATAAGCATCGCATACCCTAAATAAGTGGGGATTTTACCCGGATCTTTATTGACAGAAAGGATCGTGCCTTTTTCATCCATGTCGTAGGAAGATTGGAAAAAGCGATAGCCTTCATAATCTAAGACATGGTTCATGAAAATCCTATAAGGTTTGATTAAGGTGTTATCCAATTTCAACACTTCCACTTCTGAAGCGTAAGATGAGGGACTCATAGAGCCAGCGTAGCGCTCTAATTCAAAACGCTTCAGTTTGATTTGAAAGGGCAATTCAATATAAGCGGATCCAAAACTTAAAGAGAGCTTGTCGTCTTTAAACATCTCGCTTTCTTCTATGCCTTCATTCCTGTTGTTTTTAATGAGGTTGAATTTGTGGCTCACGCCGTTATAAGTCGCTTTCAACACTAAAATGGTAGCGTCATCTTTTTTAATGGCGTTTTGCTTGTAAATCTCTAAAGGTTCTAAAATCAAAGGCTTGTGATCTAATGTGGTATGAATGGGTTTTAATCGTTTGGAATAATAAAAGGTTAAAGGCGTTTTTAAAGAAAGTTTTTTTTCGTCATTTAGGGTGATATTAAGGTAAGTGTCCGCGCTTTCAAAAGAGCTTTGCGTGCTGTTTTCTCGCACATGCATAAGGCCTTCCACGCCAAAAAAGCGCGTGATCGCTGCCCCTAAAATGATGAAAATCAAGGAGCTGTGGAAAAAAAGGCTCGCATACCTTTTGCGCTCTAAAGCTTTAGAATTGATGAATGTGCCTATTAAAACCACCAACAAATACGCATGCAAAAAATTAAACCAAGGGGTGTTATACACGATAGCCTTACTCGCGCTCGTGCCGTAATCGTTTTCTATAAAAGTGGCTATCGCGCACGCACAAGCGTAGAGCGCGATTAAAGGGATAGCGACCCAAAAAGAAGCGAACAAAAAAGAGAGCAAGCTCTTAAGGTTTTTCATTCTCATTCTCTAGCTGGACTTGCTCTTAGAAAGGTTGGTTTTATACTTGATGTAAGCCTTTAATTTTTTAGTGAGATCCTCATCGTTTTTCGTGTCTTGATACTTCCCATCGCCGATAAATTCTAACACGGCTAAAAATTGCACAGAAGGCATATAGCCCGGCAATTCATAGATGGTTTTGCCGGTTTTATCGGATAAAACAATCGTAGGGGTGGATTGGACGGCATAAATTTGTGCTAATTCTTCGGTGGACATTTTGATTTCTTTTTCATCATTTTTATCCTTATCGCCGACTTTAAAATTATGCTCTTTAGAATAGCTGATATTGACATAGTAAGCGCTAAAATGCTCTTTAATATAGTTGCGCAATTCTTTGACATTTTTGAGATCTTTTTTAAGCCTTTCGCAATAGGAGCAACCATTGCGCCCAAAAACTAAAAGCATGTATTTATCATTAGGGCTAATGGACTTGTTGTCTAAAAAAACATCTTCTAAACCAGCGTAGCTCTTTTTGTCTATATTGTCTCGCTCATCGTTCAATTCTTTGGAGCTTTGAGAGCCGGAGCTTAAAAGATTTTCGTCTAATTTGTCTTTATTGTTGGATTTGCAAGCGCTTAAAAACAGCGAAATCAACAGCAACACGCTTAAAAATTTCTTGGAAACATAAGAAAGTGAAAACATGTAATAACCTTTATTGTTTAATAGATTTGAAAACCCGGTATTTTACTATAATAATCGCTTTTTTATGCAGATTTCACTCACTTTTAAGGTTTTTCACTAATTCAATGATAAATTTTGCAAACTCTATGGAATCGTTTAAGCATGGGCAAACCAAATATTCCTTAACCGCTAAGCGCTCTGCCATCAAGCGGTATTGCATGTCTAATTCATAAAGCGTTTCAGAATTGTCAATCGTGAAAGCTAAAGGGTAGATAATGATATTAGACTTGCGGTGCTTTTCTATCAATTCTTCAGTGCTTGGCTCTAGCCATTTCATAGGCCCTAGCTTGGATTGATAAGAGAGTAAAACCTCTTTAAAAGGGATATTTTTTTGCTGCATCAACTCTTTTAACAAACTCACATGGTGTTCGCATTCTTGCTGGTAAGTATCGCCGGCATCAACAATGCTTTTAGGCAATCCATGGACGGAAAAGATTAAGACAAAATCCTGGCTTTTGCGGTTGTTTAGGGTGCTTAAAATCGTGTTTAAAATGATTTCATTAAGCTTTTTGTCAGCATAAAAGCGTTCTATCACTCGCACCTTGGGGCGGAAAGTTTCTAAGGATTTGAGAGCGCTAAAAGCGTCATTGAAACTAGAAAGCGTGGTGGTGCTAGAATATTGCGGATACATGGAAAAAAACACCAGGCTTTCTATTTCTTTTAAGGCTAAATCTTGCAAAACCATAGACGCATAAGGGGGGGTATAACGCATCGCATAAGTGTAAAAACGAGAAGGATCCAATTCGTTCAAACGCTCTGTAAGGGCGAATGTGATAGGTGTTAAAGGGGATTTGCCTCCTAATTTTTCATAGATTTTTTTGGATTTTTCTATGCGGCTACTGACGATCATTTTACCCACCATTTTACGCATGAAATTATTTTTAATGGTAAGGATAAAGGGGTCATCAAACATGTTTTTTAAAAACACCCCCACTTCATAAAGGCTGTTAGGCCCTCCCATATTCAAAAGAACAACCGCTTCTTTGGGGGATTTTGCGGCGTTATTTTCTAAATTATTAAGCTTTTCATTGATCAAATTCATTAGTGCATGCTAAAATAAAACGATTAATAAAAAATAAATCGTTAGAAAGAAGTTAATGTTAGAGATGAGTTTGCAAGCATTAAATACACAAGATTCTTCTGTGATGGCTCAATCTTTGCTGATCCATGCCTTTTTTGCCGCCTTGCTCGCCCTAGCGTTTATGATCAATCTTTACACCCTTTTTAAAGAAAAAAATTTCATCCAATTGAACCGAAAAATCTATCTTGTCATGCCAGCGATTTACATTCTTTTAAGCATCGCTCTTTTGAGTGGGGTTTTTATTTGGGCGATGCAACAATTTGAATTTTCTTTTAGCGCTGTTGTCATGCTTTTAGGGTTATTGTTGATGCTGATAGCAGAAATCAAACGCCATAAAAGCGTGAAATTCGCTATCACCAAAAAAGAAAGGATGAAAGCCTATATCAAAAAAGCTAAAATCCTGTATTTTTTAGAAACGATTCTTATTGTTGTGTTAATGGGCATTTGAATGCGTTTTGTCTACCACCCTTTAGCCAAAGAGCCTACTTTAAAAATAGAAAGCGAGAGTTACATCCATTTATACCGTTCAAGGCGTATCAAAAGCGCGAGTCGTTTGGATTTAAGGAATTTAAAAGACGGCTTTTTATACACCTATGAGCATGCAGAAATCACTAAAAAACACGCCCTTTTAAGGCTAGTGGGTGCACAACCATTAGAGATTATGGCTAATAAAAAAACGCATTTGATTTTAAGCGTGATTGAAATCAAAAGCGTTGAAAAAATTTTGCCTTTTTTAAACCAGTTAGGCGTGAGCAAGTTGAGTTTGTTCTATGCGGATTTTAGCCAGCGTAATGAAAAAATAGACAGCGCCAAATTAGAGCGCTTCCAAAAGATTTTGATCCATTCTTGCGAGCAATGTGGCCGCAGCGTTTTAATGGAATTGGAAGCGTTTCCAAACACCAAAGAAATGTTAAACACCTACCCAAAAGCGAGCGTTTTGGATTTTAACGGCGAAACCTTACCCGCAAGCGCGAATTTTGAAAAGGGTATTATCATAGGGCCTGAAGGAGGCTTTAGCGAACAAGAAAGGGAGTATTTTAAAGAGCGTGAAATTTATCGCATCCCGTTAGATATGGTGCTAAAGTCTGAGAGCGCGTGCGTGTTTGTAGCGAGTATCGCGCAAATTTAGGGGGCATTGCAAAAGTTTTAAAAACAAATTCTAAAAACTTAATTTTTTGCTAAAAAACTTCAAGTAAAGCAAAGTTTTAAAATTTAAAAAATCCACCCGTAATTAAAAAACACCTTAAAATGACTGCCCCCTTCATTCAAAATAACAGAGTCTGCATAGATACCATTATTAGAAGCGATCTTAATACCGCTTTGGATTAAAGGAACGCTAACGCCTATGGAATATTTAGAATGCTTGTAGCGGTAATTAAACCCGGTTACTATATCTAAATTACCGCTTCCTTTGACTTGATTGAAGACATAGTAGCTATTGTATAAGCCCCTTAACCCCCCAAACACCCCAAAAGAAGAAGCAAAAACTTTTTTAGTTGGATGGTCTTGCTTTTTATTGGTGTAAGTGGTGATGAAATCAAACAGCACATCCATTCCCCCACCATAGCTTAATTGCTGGATTTTTTCATCGTTAGCTTGAGCGTAGTTGTATTTGATGATGCCGTAATAGGCTAACCCGATGTAGTCATTGAAATAATGTTGGTAGCCTATTTTAACATTAACCCCTAAAATAGGGCTTCTAAAATTTTTACTTGAAGAGTGGTAAGTGGTGGTGGAAGTGGTGGAAAAATTTTGCGTGATCGCACTGACCATAGAGGTTGCAAAATTTTGCGCATTCAACCCAGCGTTTAAATGGCTGGTTTGGCTATTTAGGTTAGCGAAATTAATGGGGAGGGCGTTTTGATTGATGAGCTGTTGCCAAACAGCGGTAGTAACCCCTATAAGCCCAGCGGGGACTTGAGCGCAATTGGTGTAGATGGAATTGGGGTAATTGCCCGCTGTATAGACTTGGTAGTTGTCCTTATAAAAAGAACATACATCATAGGTGTAACCATCCTGATCTTTCACTTCTTTACCATTTGTAAATTTTAATTCTTCTTTCCCATTGACTAATTCTTCTTTTCCACCCTCACATTCTTGTATGGCTCCGCCGTTTTCTTGACACAAGCGCACCCTTTGATAAGTCATGTTCCCATTATGCGTATAGCCTTTAGTGTGGCTAAATTCATGGATAATGTCTCTTAATTCCACAATATCAACTTTGTTCAAAGTTTTACCAAACAATTTTTCAGGATTTAAGGCAGAAGCTTCTATCCCAAGATTACCATCATTATCATCAAGTTCATACCCTAGCCCTACAAACCCTGATTTTAGGATATTCACTTCAAGATTGATCGTTCTTCTAAACGCATCTATAACGGATTGTGGGGTTAGCACGTATTTTTCATAGATGGGAGCGACACGCCCGTTATTGAAAGGATTCACGCACTTAGGAAAGTCAGAGCCGCACTCTGATGAGCTGTTAGAAAATTGGAAAGGAGCGTTTAAAACGGCTTCTTCCCAAGATTTAGAGTCAAACACCGCAATCATATCCAACATCAAATTGGTCAATTCTTCTGCGGTTTGTGGGGTGAAATCTGACACACAATCATGGCAATTACCTTTAAAATTGTTGGTATCGGCGTTTTCATAACTCATCGTTACATTGGTTGTGATTTGGCTGAGCTTTTCAAACAAACTTTGCGTGTTAGCATCAGAAAATTGTGTGGCAGTGGCTTGAAGTTGTTGGTAATTAAAGCTATCAGCTTGTTCAAACTCTGAATCATTAAACAAGCTTGCAGGCAGAATGATTTGAGAATCTTTAGGGATAGTCTCTATCACGCCTAAATTGATTACCTTGCCTTGAGCGTCTTTAAAACTAAGTTCAACATTGTTTAAATTGTAAGGCAGAAAGTTTTGTATGGTTACGCTCCCATTAACCATATTCGCATACACAGGGCTTTGAGAATAAAAAGTTAAGCCATTTTCTATATTGTCCGTAGTGAATAGTTCGGTTGCTTTTTCTAAAATGGTGCTTTGGGGTATGTAGTATCTCCCATAGACGCTTTGTGGGGTGGCTGTATCGCTTTTGTTTTGTTCTTTGGGTTGTTCTTTAGTTTGGGGGTAGGTTAGGGGGTTTTCATAGATTTTTTGAGTGTTTTGGGTGTTTTGGGTTATTGTTTCTTCTTTAGTTTGCGCGCCTTCTAATAGCCCGGTTTCAAACCCGGCTTCTATAAAAAAGCCGTCTTTTTGGTGTTTTTGAAAGGCTTCTAAAGGGTTGAACAAGCCGATTAAAGACAAACAAATCGTTTTACTAACGAGCCTTAGCATGGTAATTTCCTAAATTTCCTAAACGGTTTAGCGTTTTGTTCTCAAAGAGTCTGTAACTCAATAGAAACTGAAATTTCGTATTGTAATACATTTTTAAGAAATTGCGGTATTGTTTGTATTAAAAAATAAACAACGCCCAAAGGATAAATGCTTTTATCTTTCTTCAAATCATTTCAAAATTTTAGGCAAAGTGATGCCCACTTGCCCTTGATACTTACCGCCTCTGTCTTTATAGCTTTGCTCGCACACTTCATCGCCTTGTAAAAACACCACCTGTGCGATCCCCTCATTGGCATAGACTTTAGCCGGTAAATTAGTAGTGTTAGAAATTTCAATCGTGATGTAGCCTTCAAATTCCGGCTCAAAAGGCGTAACATTCACGATAATCCCGCACCTGGCGTAAGTGCTTTTGCCTAAACAAATCGCTAAAGTGTCTTTAGGCATTTTAAAATACTCTATCGTATGGGCTAGGGCGAACGCGTTAGCGGGCAAGATAAAAAAACCCTCTTTGCTCGCATCAATTTTAGTCGCATTGTTAGGATCAAAGTTTTTAGGGTCAATTAAAGCGTTTTTGTTATCAAAGAGCATGAACTCACTCCCCACTCTAATATCATACCCGTAACTGCTCAAACCATAGCTGATCACGTTCTTACCGACTTGTTTTTCGCAAAAAGGGCTAATCATGCCGTGCTCTAAACTCATTTTTTTAATCCAAGAATCCGCTTTTAATCCCATACGCACAAAGCCTTTAAAGTTTGTTAATAATTATGTTATTATAACAATAATTTTTTGCTAAAAACGCTTATGGTTAGTAAGATTATGTGTTTGTGGCATATTTTAAAATAATATAAGGAATAGATCGTTATGAACCTTTCTGAAATTGAAGAGTTGATCAAAGAATTTAAAGCTTCTGATTTAGGGCATTTGAAATTAAAGCATGAGCATTTTGAGTTGGTTTTGGATAAAGAATCCGCTTATGCGAAAAAAAATGCGCTAAATCCCGCTCATTCTCAAACCTCCATCCAAGCCCCCATCATGGTAGAAGCGAGCATGCCAAGCGTTCAAACCCCTGTGCCTATGGTATGCACCCCTATTGTGGATAAAAAAGAAGATTTCGTGCTTTCGCCCATGGTAGGCACTTTTTATCATGCGCCCTCCCCTGGGGCTGAGCCTTATGTCAAAGCGGGCGATACGCTTAAAAAAGGGCAAATTATTGGCATTGTGGAAGCGATGAAAATCATGAATGAAATTGAAGTGGAATACCCTTGTAAGGTGGTTTCTATTGAAGTGGGAGACGCTCAGCCGGTAGAATACGGCACAAAACTCATCAAAGTGGAAAAGCTTTAAAACCCATGAATAAAGAAAATAAAAAGGTAGAAAAAAAAGAGCTTTCACGCATTTTGATCGCTAATAGAGGCGAGATCGCTTTAAGAGCGATCCAAACCATTCAAGAAATGGGTAAAGAATCCATAGCCATTTATTCTATCGCTGACAAGGACGCCCACTACCTCAATACGGCTAGCGCAAAAGTGTGTATAGGGGGGGCAAAATCCAGCGAGAGTTACTTGAATATCCCTGCGATCATCAGCGCGGCGGAATTGTTTGAAGCCGATGCGATTTTCCCCGGGTATGGGTTTTTGAGTGAAAATCAAAACTTTGTAGAAATTTGCTCGCACCATTCTTTGGAATTTATTGGCCCAAGCGCGAAAGTCATGGCTTTAATGAGCGATAAAGCTAAAGCCAAAATCGTGATGAAAGAAGCCGGCATGCCTGTGATTGAGGGTAGTGAAGGGCTGCTTAAAAGCTATCAGGAAGCCGAAGAAATCGCTGATAAAATCGGTTATCCTGTCATCATTAAAGCGGCCGCTGGTGGGGGCGGAAGGGGAATGCGTGTCGTAGGAGATAAATCCAAGCTTAAAAACCTTTATCTAGCCGCAGAAACAGAAGCTTTGAGCGCGTTTGGCGATGGGAGCGTGTATTTAGAAAAATTCATCAACAAGCCCAAGCACATTGAAGTCCAAATTCTAGCCGACAAGCATGGCAATGTCATTCATGTGGGCGAAAGGGATTGTTCGGTGCAAAGACGCCAGCAAAAGCTCATTGAAGAAACCCCGGCGGTGGTTTTAGAAGAGGGCGTTCGTAAGCGTTTGCTAGAAACAGCGATTAAGGCCGCTAAATACATCGGCTATGTGGGGGCTGGGACTTTTGAATTTTTGCTTGATTCTAACATGAAAGATTTTTATTTCATGGAGATGAACACTCGTTTGCAAGTGGAACACACCATTAGCGAAATGGTGAGCGGGTTAAACCTCATTGAGTGGATGATTAAAATCGCTCAAGGCGAAAAATTGCCCAAACAAGAAAGCTTTTCTCTCAAAGGGCATGCGATAGAATGCCGAATCACGGCAGAAGATCCTAAAAAATTCTACCCAAGCCCGGGTAAAATCACTGAATGGATCGCCCCTGGTGGGGTGAATGTGCGCCTTGATTCGCACGCGCATGCCAATTATGTCGTGCCTACGAACTATGATTCTATGATTGGCAAGCTCATCGTGTGGGGTGAAAACAGAGAAAGAGCGATCGCTAAGATGAAAAGGGCTTTAAAGGAATTTAAAGTAGAAGGCATTAAAACGACCATTCCTTTTCATATTGAAATGCTTGAAAATGCGGATTTCAGGCAAGCAAAAATCCACACGAAGTATTTAGAAGAAAATTTTTAAGTTTTAAGGATTTTCTTAAGCATGATTTAAGGGTTTTAAGCGATCAGAAAAAGTCAGCATTAAGTTTTATAATTTTGTAGTAAAATTTTTTCATGCAAACCCTGTTTAAAGAAATTACCTCTAAACGCTATGTCAATGGCAATGAGATGAAAGAAAATTCTAGCAATGTTCTAGATCAGTATTTCACTAAACCTAGTGTGGCTTTAAAATGCTTCCAAAAAGCTTGTGAAGTTATTAAAAAATACGAAAATCCAGATGACTTTATTTTTTTAGAGCCAAGCGCAGGCGATGGGGTGTTTTATGACTTATTCCCTAAAAATAGACGCATCGGTATAGATATTGAACCTAAAAGAGATGGTTTCATTCAATGCGATTTTTTAAATTATAAATTGCCCACACATCAAAAAGTGATTTGCTTGGGCAACCCTCCTTTTGGGCATCGTGGGGTTATGGCGTTAGAATTTATCAACCATGCTAGAAATTGTGATTTTGTGTGTTTTATCCTACCCATGTTCTTTGAAAGTCAAGGAAAAGGCTCTATTAAGTATCGTGTGAAAGGTTTAAATCTGCTTTATAGCGAACGCTTAGAAAAAAATGCGTTTATAGATTTTAAAAATAAAGAAGTGGATGTGCATTGCGTGTTTCAAATTTGGAGTAAAAAGTATCAAAATAAAAAAAATGAATTTTCTTGGTATAAGAATCGCCATAAAGAACCCTTTGGCGAATATATCAAGGTTTTCACGGTTTCATTGGCTAAAAACAGAGAATGCGGTAAAGAGTGGATTTTTAATCAAAAAGCGTCTTTTTACATTTCATCAACTTTTTATAAAAGCACACAAATTGTAGAGAACTTTGAAGAAGTTAAGTATCAATCTGGTATTGCTGTGGTATTCACCAGTGCTGACAAGGTTTTAAACGCTAAATTAAAAAAACTATTCAAAGAAATTGATTGGACAAAATACGCAAGTTTAGCGACTAATTCTTGCTATCATTTAGGAAAAAGCCATATTTTTCAAGCCCTACATGATCATTTGGATAGTTTAAAGGATAATTGATGGATTTGGAACAAACTTTTTTAAAAATTATTGAAAAAAAACATAAAGAATTGAATTTAGGGCAAGATTACAACGCTATTTTTTCAAAAATTAGAGATTTTGAAGCCAACGCTATAGGGCAGATTGGCGAAGAGTTTTAACGCTATAGATGAAGTGATCAATGATGGCATTATTCATGATGAATACGATATTATGACAAAAAGCGGTGTGTCTTTTGAGGTCAAAACAGCGCAAAAAGCAGAACCAACAACACTTTTCAATTCAATGGTATAAACCCACGATACAACTATGATTTTTTGATTTGCTTAGGAGTGTGCGAAGACCAATTGCTTTATAGAATTTTTAAAAAAGATGAAATCCATTACATTCATAAAGAAAGAAAATATTGTATGAAACAAAATGAGTTTAAAAAGCAATTGGTGCCAATCAATCCTGATAATCAAGTCAATGATAAGCTCACCCTCAATCTTAAAGAACTGAAAGAAATTGCAAACCTCATCAAAGAGTTAGAGAGGATTTTAGAGTTAGATTAATATTTTTAGATAGAATTGAGTGGATCAAAATATTTTAGGAATAGAGTTTGCTTGTCTTATCTTTAAGAAAATCAAACGAAATGGAGGATAGGATGTCTAAGATTTCAAATCATTATAACCCGCCTTTAACGATGAGGGATTACCATAGTCAAAGGGTTAGTCCGCACGCAAGAAAAGAAGAAAATAAGGAAATTCAAAATCTTTCAGAGAATGATGAAAAGATCAAATTAGCCAAACAAGCCAAGCAGGATAACCTAGCCATAGGGGATTTAGAAAGCCGTCTTAAAAGCTTAAAAGGCATGGATAAAGACGCTAAAGAATTGGTAGGGATTTCTAAATCTTACGCTCATAACAATGAAAAAGATCGAAGCGATTTTGAGCGTTTTAAAAGCCGTTTGGATAAAGCGATTGATTCTTTCAACCAAAAATCAGGCAACGATAGTTTGAAACTCCCTAGCAATATTGATATTGATGACACGAAGGCTTTGGAAAAATTTTCAAAATCATTAGAAAGTGAAAAAGAAAGCATTCAAAACTCTTTGCACCAGTGGAAAAAACAGCTCGCTGAAACGAATCATTTGAACAAGGAATACAACACCTTAGATAAAACAAGATTGAACGCTCAAAAATTCCAAGATGTCCATGACACAAGCAAGATCACCCCATCTCGCTTGCAAGACTTGCTCGCTTGAAAAAGTTTGCTTATAGCGAGCCTTGTTTAGACGAAGAAGATAAAAAGGCTGTTTTAGAAGTTTTAAATTCCAAACAACTCACGCAGGGCAAATATTCTCTCTTATTTGAAGAAGCTTTATGCGAGTTTTTGGGCGTTAAGCATGCGTTAGTGTTTAATAGCGCGACTTCAGCCCTTTTAACGCTCTATAGGAATTTTAGCGATTTTAACGCTGATCGTAATGAAATAATCACCACCCCTATAAGCTTTGTAGCGACGGCTAACATGCTCTTAGAAAGCGGTTATAAACCCGTATTTGCCGAAGTTAAAAACGATGGCAATATAGATGAATTGGCCCTAGAAAAGCTTATTACTAAAAAAACCAAAGCCATGGTGAGCGTGGATTATGCCGGTAAAAGCGTGGAAATAGAAAGCATTCAAAGGCTTTGCAAAAAGCATTCTTTGAGTTTTCTTTCTGACAGCTCGCATGCTCTAGGGAGCGAGTATCAAAACAAAAAAGTAGGAGGTTTTGCGTTAGCGAGCGTGTTCAGTTTCCATGCCATTAAGCCTATCACCACGGCTGAAGGGGGAGCGGTCGTTACTAACGATAGCGAATTGCATGAAAAAATGAAATCGTTTCGCTCTCATGGCATGCTCAAAAAAGATTTTTTTGAAGGCGAAGTCAAAAGCATAGGGCATAACTTCCGCTTGAATGAAATCCAAAGCGCTTTGGGTTTGAGCCAACTTAAAAAAGCCCCCTTTTTAATGCAAAAAAGAGAAGAAATCGCTCTAACCTATGATGAGATTTTTAAAGATAACCCTTATTTCACCCCCCTACACCCCTTGTTAAAACACCAAAGCTCTAACCACCTTTATCCTATTTTAATGTGCCAAAAATTTTTTACATGCAAAAAACTCATTTTAGAAAGTTTGCACAAACTTGGCATTTTAGTTCAAGTGCATTACAAGCCCATTTACCAGTACCAATTGTATCAACAGCTCTTCAACACAGCCCCATTAAAAAGCGCAGAGGATTTTTATAACGCTGAAATTTCCTTGCCTTGTCATGCGAATTTAGATTTAGAGAGCGTGAAAAGCATCGCTCATGGCGTTTTAAAAACTTTTGAGGGTTTTAATAGAATGGGTTTCATTTAGGGCTTCAAATCTTAGTCATTCCTCTAAAATTTTATTCACCGCATGCCTTTTAATCAAACTGAGTTAGATTGTTTTGTTTAATCTTTTGCTTCCCATTCGTTGATGAAATGGTGCGGAAGAAAGGAATCGAACCTTCATGCCTTGCGGCGCTAGATCCTAAGTCTAGTGCGTCTACCAATTTCGCCACTTCCGCACACCGCACGCCATCGCATGCATAAGAGTAAAAAATAAAGAAGCAGTATTTTAGCTGTTTAATCCTTTAAAAATACTGAAAAATTGAAGTTTTTTAAAATTTGGAGTTTTTTCTGGCTTTAGGGAGTTTTAAATTCTTTTAAGGTATTCTAACGAGACTATATCAGATAGTTTTAAGGAAAACAAGGAACAGAATGGAAGTTTCACGCAAAAAGATTTATAACCCTAATTCTACAGAAAGTGTGAATGAAAGAAAGATTTTTGGGGGCAATCCTACAAGCATGTTTGATTTGAATAAGATCAAGTATCAATGGGCGGATCATTTGTGGAAAACGATGCTCGCTAACACCTGGTTTGCTGAAGAAGTGAGCATGAACGATGACAAAAGGGATTATTTGAAATTGAGCGCAGAAGAAAAGATCGGCTATGACAGAGCCTTAGCGCAACTCATTTTCATGGATAGCTTGCAAGCCAATAATTTGATTGACAATATCAATCCCTTTATCACCAGTCCTGAGATCAATTTGTGTTTGGTACGTCAAGCTTATGAAGAAGCCCTACACAGCCATGCGTATGCGGTGATGGTAGAAAGCATTAGCGCCAATACTGAAGAAATTTATGACATGTGGCGTAACGATATGCAATTAAAAAGCAAGAACGATTATATCGCACAGGTGTATATGGAATTAGCCAAAAACCCCACAGAAGAAAACATTCTCAAAGCGCTTTTTGCTAACCAAATTTTAGAGGGAATTTATTTTTATAGCGGGTTTAGTTATTTTTACACTCTGGCTAGGAGCGGTAAAATGCTAGGCTCAGCGCAAATGATTCGTTTTATCCAAAGAGATGAGGTAACGCATTTGATTTTATTCCAAAACATGATCAACGCTTTAAGGAATGAAAGAGCGGATCTATTCACGCCGCAATTGATTAATGAAGTCATAGAGATGTTTAAAAAAGCGGTAGAAATTGAAGCCTCATGGGGGGATTATATCACGCAAGGCAAGATTTTAGGGCTAACTTCAAGCTTGATTGAGCAATACATTCAGTTTTTGGCGGATAGCCGTTTGAGTAAGGTGGGTATCGCTAAAGTTTATGGCGTCCAACACCCTATTAAATGGGTAGAGAGCTTTTCAAGCTTCAATGAGCAACGCTCCAATTTCTTTGAAGCTAGGGTGAGCAATTACGCCAAAGGGAGCGTGAGTTTTGATGATTTTTAAGGGGCTTGTTTGAATAGTATCAAAAACCATTTGATGTGTGAAGAAATCCATAAGCGTTTCAATTTACACCCCAAAGTGAGAAAAGCTATGGAGAGCATTGAAAGGGAGGTTTTTGTGCCAGCCCCCTTCAAGCATTTTGCCTACACTTTAAACGCGCTTTCTATGCAAGCACAACAATACATTTCTTCGCCCCTAACCGTGGCCAAAATGACGCAATATTTAGAAATCGATCATGTGGACAGCGTGCTAGAAATTGGCTGCGGGAGCGGCTATCAAGCGGCGGTGCTGTCTCAAATTTTCAGGCGCGTTTTCAGCATTGAAAGGATTGAAAGCCTGTATATAGAAGCGCGTTTGCGCCTTAAAACTCTCGGTTTAGACAACGTTCATGTCAAATTCGCTGATGGGAATAAGGGCTGGGAGCGATACGCCCCCTATGATAGGATTTTATTCTCTGCTTGCGCTAAAAATATCCCCCAAGCGCTTATTGATCAGCTTGAAGAAGGCGGGATATTAGTTGCGCCCATTCAAGAAAACAACGAGCAAGTGATCAAACGATTTGTGAAACAAAATAACGCCTTGCGCGTCCAAAAAGTGTTAGAAAAATGCTTGTTTGTGCCTGTTGTAGATGGGGTGCAATAAAGAGTGAAAAAAGATTAAAGCATGGTTAAACACTATCTTTTCATGGCGGTTTCGCAGGTCTTTTTCTCCTTCTTTTTAGTGCTGTTTTTTATCTCTTCCATTGTGCTATTAATCAGTATTGCAAGCGTAACGCTCGTGATTAAAGTGAGCTTTTTGGATCTGGTGCAACTCTTTTTGTATTCCTTGCCAGGAACCATTTTTTTTATTTTGCCGATCACTTTTTTTGCGGCTTGCGCTTTAGGGCTTTCAAGACTTAGCTATGACCATGAATTGTTGGTGTTTTTCTCTTTAGGGGTTTCGCCTAAAAAAATGACTAAAGCGTTTGTGCCTTTAAGTTTGTTAGTGAGCGCGATTTTATTAGCGTTTTCCCTCATTTTAATCCCCACTTCTAAGAGCGCTTATTACGGGTTTTTGCGTCAAAAAAAGGACAAGATTGACATTAACATCAGAGCGGGTGAATTCGGGCAAAAATTAGGCGATTGGCTCGTGTATGTGGATAAGGCTGAGAACAATTCCTATGATAATTTGGTGCTTTTTTCTAATAAAAGCCTCTCTCAAGAAAGCTTTATTCTAGCTCAAAAAGGCAATATCAACAATCAAAACGGCGTGTTTGAATTGAATTTGTATAACGGGCATGCGTATTTCACTCAAGGCGATAAAATGCGTAAGGTTGATTTTGAAGAATTGCATTTACGCAACAAGCTCAAGTCTTTCAATTCTAATGATGCGGCTTATTTGCAAGGCACGGATTATTTGGGCTATTGGAAAAGGGCTTTTGGTAAAAACGCTAATAAAAATCAAAAACGGCGTTTTTCTCAAGCGATTTTAGTTTCCTTATTCCCTTTAGCGAGCGTGTTTTTAATCCCCTTATTTGGCATCGCCAACCCGCGATTCAAAACGAATTGGAGTTATTTTTATGTCCTTGGAGCGGTTGGGGTTTATTTTTTAATGGTGCATGTGATTTCTACGGATTTGTTTTTGATGACCTTTTTCTTCCCCTTTATTTGGGCGTTTGCCTCTTATTTGTTGTTTAGAAAATTCATTTTAAAGCGTTATTAAATGCGTTGTTTTAAGGCTACTATCGCTTATGATGGGGCGTATTTTCTAGGCTATGCCAAACAGCCTAACAAACTCGGCGTTCAGGATAAAATAGAGAGCGCTTTAAACGTGCTAGGGATTAAAAGCGTTGTGGTTGCGGCTGGGCGCACGGATAAAGGCGTGCATGCAAACAATCAAGTGTTGTCTTTTCACGCTCCAAAACACTGGAATGCCGCTAAATTATTTCATTATCTAGCCCCCAAACTCGCCCCGCATATTGTCTTAAAAAAACTAGAAGAAAAAAACTTCCATGCGCGTTTTGACGCTCAAAAAAGAGCGTATCGTTACCTTTTGACGAAGAATTTAAAAACGCCTTTTTTAGCGCCCTATATCGCTTGTGGGGATTATGGCTCACTAGATTCATTAAACACCGCTTTAAAGCAATTTATAGGTAAGCATGATTTTTCCATGTTTAAAAAAGAAGGCGGCGCTGCAACCAATCCTAATCGCATCATTTTTAACGCTTTGGCTTATAAAACCTTTATCATGGGGCATGAGTGCGTGGTGTTTAAAATCATTGGCGATGCGTTTTTACGCTCCAGCGTGCGTTTGATCATTCAAGCATGCGTTCAATATTCCTTAGAAAAAATCGCACTCGCTGAAATTCAAGCGCAAATCCATAACATTAAAGCCACCATAAGAACGCCCATAATGGCTAATGGCTTGTATTTGCACAGGGTGTATTATTGAAATCTTAAAAGGTGTTCTTCCCAATCTAGAGCGCTTTTGATAATCGTATCTAGGTTGTTATAAAGGGGTTTGAAAGGGGTGTTTTGTAGGATTTTAGAATTATTGGCAATAAGGCTTGCTGGATCGCCCTGTCGTTTGTCTAAAATTTCCACTAAAAAATCCTTATTTGAGATTTCTTTAACCTTTTCTATCACTTCTTTCACGCTATGGCCTTGATTGTAGCCGACATTATAGATCTCGCTCTTATTTTTTTCTAAAAGAGTGTGATAGCTCGCTAAATGCGCGTTAGCCAAATCATCTACATGGATATAATCCCTAATGCAAGTGCCGTCTCTCGTGGGGTAATTAGTGCCAAAAATCCCCATTTTTTTCCTTTTACCCACCGCGCATTCGCATGCGATTTTGATCAAATGCGTGGCGTTGAGCGTGCGCTGTCCTAAAGTGTAGGGGGTGGTATAATCATTGTGCATGCATGCCCCAGCCACATTGAAATAGCGCAAAATAACGCAATTGAAATCCGCTACTTTAGAAGCGTCTAACAAAATCCTTTCGCTCATCATTTTAGACGCTCCATAAGGATTAATGGGGTTTAAGGGGCTTTCTTCATTCAAGCTTGAACCAGACTCGCCATAAACCACGGCCGTGGAAGAAAAAATAAAACGCTTGATTGCATGTTTTAAGCAAAGTTTGACAAGCTCTAAAGTGTTAAGCGTGTTGTTAGTGTAGTATTCTAAAGGCAAGCGCATGGATTCTTCTACTGAGATTTTAGCCCCAAAATGCAAGACAGCTTCAATAGGATCTTTTAGCTGTTGCTTATTCAAAAAGGCGTCTAATTTGTGGGTTTCATTCAAATTCGCTTGAATAAACGCAACCCTATTAGGGTAGTAACGCTCTAACGCTTTGATATGCTCTAAAAAACCGGTGCTTAAGTCATCTATAATAATGATGTTTTCTTTGGTTTTTTCTAAAAACGCCCTTGCGGTATGTGAGCCTATATACCCGCACGCCCCTGTGAATAATAACGCCATAAAACCCCTTTTAAGATGAAAAAATAACAGCTATTATAACATTTTAATCCCATCCATCATTTAAGGATTTCTTAAGAAAATTTAATTTATAATTTCATCTTTATTGACTTTAAAGGGCTTATAGCTCAGGTGGTTAGAGCGCACCCCTGATAAGGGTGAGGTCGGAGGTTCAACTCCTCCTAAGCCCACCATTTCTTTTACAACCTTTGGGGAATTAGCTCAGCTGGGAGAGCGCCTGCTTTGCACGCAGGAGGTCAGCGGTTCGATCCCGCTATTCTCCACCATTGTATTTCTCTTTTTTGATACAACTCTTTTCATCATCGTGTTAATCATGTTTGTTTAGGAAATTCTTGAGCGATTAGATTATCCTTTTTAACACCGCAAGTCTTTTTAATTAAAATTCAAAGATCAAGTTGGATTGAGTTTTTTAGATTTTTGTTTGCCTTGTATATTTTAAAAATCTTGTTCGCTTTGTAGTTGTTCGCTTTGTAATTTCGCAAGCTTTTTGGCGTTGGCTTGCTCTAGGGGGCTTAAATGTGTAGGCTCTTTGGTCAATTCGTTTAAATTTTCTGTTCTTTTTAATAAAACCTCTTGACTTGTTAAATCTTTTTGAGATAGTATCTCTTTAAATAAGAGTGCTAGGTAGTGGCCTAGCATCTCTAAAATCTGTCAAATTCCTACCGCTATAAAAATTCTTGTTTCCGTTACCTAAATCGCCTACTGCTAAGCTTTACGCCACTATTGAGTCTTTCAATAATTTTAAGCGTGTTGTTGGAAAAATTGGGGTTTTGAGCGCTCAATTTTTTATTATCTCAATTCAAACCTTCCGTTAAGGCTTTATAAAAAATATTAGAAACCATGACAAAACAAGCTAATATATTCCATTCAATTTATTTCAAGGACAAACAAACATGAAAAAATTTCTTTATACCCTACTTGCGCTTCTTTTAATCGGCCTTTTAACAACCTATCTTATCCTTTTTACAGAATGGGGGAATAAAATCATCGCTTCGTATATAGAGAAAAAAATCAACCCGAACGAGCGTTATTTGAGCGTTAAAACCTTTAAATTGGGATTCAACTCTTTGGATTTCAAAGCTCAAGCCAACGACGATTCCACGCTCATTCTTAAGGGGGATTTTTCACTTTTAAAGCAAAGCGTAAATTTGGATTACTATATAGATATTAAAAATTTACGCTCTTTCAAGGATTTGATACCCTACCCTTTAAGGGGGGCTATTGTTACTTCTGGGAACATTAAAGGGCATAGAAAAGCCCTTGTGATTCAAGGCGTCTCTAATGCGGCTCAATCCCACACTGCCTATAACGCCCTTTTAGATGATTTCAAACTTTCTCACTTAAGTTTGAACGCAAAAGACGCCAATTTAGAAGATTTGCTTTATTTAATCAATCGCCCCGCTTATGCGAACGCAAAAGTATCCTTACAAGCGGATTTTAACTCTCTAAAGCCCTTAGAAGGGCATTTGACTCTAACAGCTAATGACGCTTTAATCAATAACGCCCTAATCAATCAAATCTTTCATTTAAACCTTAAAGACACGCTTATCTTCAACCTCTCGCACTCAAGCGATTTTAAAGAAAACAAAGCCATCAGCGATACCACCCTAACTAGCCCTTTAGTTAATTTCACAGCCCTAAAAAGCGAATATCTTTTCTCTGTTTTAAAACTCAACGCCCCCTACACTTTAGAAATATCCAACCTAGCCAAACTCCAAAACATGATCAACCACCCCTTAAAAGGGAGCTTGACTTTAAAAGGCGATATAGAGCAAAGCCCCAAACTCTTAAAAGTCAATGGCCATTCAAATTTACTAGACGGCGCGTTGGATTTCACGCTTTTAAATAAAGATTTGAAAGCCCGTTTTTCCAATATTTCCACTTTAAAAGCCCTAGACTTATTCCATTACCCTAAATTTTTCCAATCCATTGCAGACGCTAACTTGGATTATGACCTTATCTCTAAGCAAGGCGTGTTGAAAGCCAATCTCAAAAACGCAAGATTCCTCAAAAATGCATTCAGCGATTTCCTTTATTCCATTTCTCGTTTTGATATTACTAAAGAAATTTATCACGATGCCAATCTGGTAAGCCAAATCAACCAGCAACGCCTGCTCTCTGATTTGAGTTTAAAAAGCCCCAAAACCCAATTGAAAATCCATAACGGCTTGTTGGATTTAAACACCAAACAAATGGACATGCTCATGGATGCGGAAATCTTAAAATTCATTTTTAAAATGAAACTTCAAGGCAACATGCACCAGCCAAAATTTTCCCTCATTTTAAACGAAAAAACCATTCAGCAAAACCTGCAACAAGGCTTGAAAGAAATCTTGAAAAACGACACCCTTAAAAAAGGTTTAGATCATTTATTTAAAGATGATAAGCTCAAAGAAAAGCTTGAAAAAGGGCTTAAGGGGCTTTTTTAAAATTTTAAAGGACAGAAATGGCGCACATTTTAGTTAGCGGGGCGACTTCAGGGTTTGGATTAGAAATCGCTAAAGCGTTTTTACAAAAAAACCATGTGGTTTTTGGCACAGGGAGGCGAAAAGAGAATTTACAAAAATTGCAACTCGCTTACCCTAAGCGTTTCATTCCCTTGTGTTTTGATCTTAAAAACAAGCCTGAAACTAAGCGAGCGATAGAAACGATTTTTTCTATGACGGATCGCATTGACGCTCTAATCAATAACGCCGGCTTAGCGCTAGGCTTGAACAAGGCTTATGAATGCGAGTTAGACGACTGGGAAATCATGATAGACACGAACATCAAGGGGCTGTTGTATCTCACTCGTTTGATCTTGCCCTCTATGATAGAGCATGACCAAGGGACCATCATCAATCTTGGTTCTATCGCTGGCACTTACGCCTATCCTGGAGGGAATGTCTATGGAGCGAGCAAGGCGTTTGTGAAGCAATTTTCTTTAAATTTGCGAGCGGATTTGGCTGGCACTAACATTAGAGTGAGTAATGTTGAACCCGGTTTGTGCGGCGAAACCGAATTCAGCATGGTGCGTTTTAAAGGCGATAAAATCAAAGCCCAATCCGTCTATGAAAACACCCTTTATCTCAAACCACAAGATATTGCTAACATCGTGCTATGGATTTATGAACAACCCTTGCATGTCAATATCAACCGCATAGAAATCATGCCCACAAGCCAAACTTTCGCTCCCCTACCCACCCATAAAAACCCTTAAGGGGTTCAAAAATAAAGGATTTGTTTTGGTTAAATATTGATCTTAAAATCTAAAAAATACTAAAAAGCGTTTTTTAAACAAACCATAAAAGAGTTTGACGCTAGCCAAGCGATAGTTTTTTGAAGCGATTTTATAGGGGCTGTGGGGTTTTTAGTTTGCAGGAGAGAATTATTTCAAAATACCCCCTATCCCCTTTAAAAATGAGTTTTACCATAAAACAAAATTTAAAACGATAAAACAAAAAATAAAACAATAAGAAAGATTGAAATCAGCTAAACGAAAGCCGTTTAGCCTAGCTTTGTTGGGGCTAAACTTTTATTTTAAATGGTTGAGAATATCGCATATCTTTTCATCTCCTAATTTGCAACTCTTTTTAAAGTTTTCTATCGCTTGCTCTTTATCTTTTGCTATGCCTATGCCATCGTATTGCATCAATCCTAAAGCAGAACACCCATCACCATCATTCAATTCGCATGCCTTAGAATAACGAGCGAGAGCCTCTTTAAGATTCTTCGCTACGCCATCGCCACGACGATATATATTCCCCGCATTAAAGCACCCAGAACCATCATTCAATTCGCATGCTTTAAAGTAAAGCTGAGCAGCCTTTTTCAAATCCTTTCCCACTCCATGCCCATTATCATAAAGCACCCCTAAATTAAAACACCCCACACCATCTTTCAACTCGCAAGCTTTTTCAAAATATTTCTTAGCTTGAGTAAAATCTTGCTTACTGTAACTATTTCTACCCAAATCAACAAGCTCTTTAGCATTTGGCTCTGCCATTAACCCCCCCTAAACACAATGCACCCAAACATAAGACCCTAAAAAGGGCTTTTTTGACATTTTTTAGCATGACACTTCTCCTATTCAAAATTTTATTATAGCCAGAAAGATTAGCTTGTGGGGTCTATGCGTTCATCAAAATCTTAAAAAGCATAAAAACCAATCAAACGAAAGCCGTTTGATTAAGCCTTATTCAAACTAAACTTTGATTTTGAGCTGCTTGAGAATATCGCATGCCCCTTTAGCGCCTAATTTACAGCCTTTTTTAAAGTTTTCTATGGCTTGCTTTTCATTCCTTGCTATACCTTCGCCATTGTATTGCATAGCCCCTAAATTGAAACACCCTCCGCCATTTTCCAACTCGCATGCCTTAGAATAACGAGCGAGGGCCTCTTTAAAATTCTTCGCCGCGCCTTCGCCATGATGATACATATTCCCTGCGTTAAAACACCCTGGGCTGTCTTTTAAATCGCAAGCTTTGTCATACGAAGCGAGCGCCTTTTTCAAATCCTTAGGCGTGCCTCTGCCTGCATCATACAAGCTCCCTAATATCGTGCAACCATCGCCATCGTTCAAATCGCACGCTTTAGTGAAATATTCCACCGCTTTTTTAAAATCCCTAGTAACCACTTTGCCATCATGGTAGATCCCCCCTAAGCTCGCGCACCCTTCAGCGTATTTCAAATCGCACGCTTTAGAGTAGTATTGTAAGGCTTTATTGGTGTTTTGGGACACGCCTTGCCCGCTATAATATAAATTCCCTAGCAAATGACACCCATTGCTGTAATTTAAATCGCAAGCTTTAGAGTAAAATGAAGCGGCTTTTTTCAAATTCTTTTCCACCCCTTGCCCTTGATAATAAAGCACCCCTAAATTAAAACACCCGCTATTTTCTTTCAAATCGCAAGCTTTTTCAAAATATTTCTTAGCCTGAGTGAAATCCTGCTCTTTGTAGCTCTTTGCCCCCAAACCGACAAGCTCTTTAGGGTCTTGCTCTGCCATTAGCCCCCCTAAACACAACGCGCCCAAGCACAAAACCCTAAAAAGGGATTTTTTGACATTTTCTAACATGATGTATCTCCTTATTAAAAATTTTATTATAGTGTTATTAAGCAAATACAAAACGCCATGATCTCTTTGTTATCTTAAAGCTAACGCCCGCTTGCAAATTTCTGTGATTTTATCCCACTCTTTGTTTTGAACCAAGTCTTTAGGGGTAAGCCAGCTCCCCCCCACGCACACAACGTTTTCTAAAGCCAAATAAGAACGCATGTTATCCACGCTAACCCCCCCAGTGGGGCAAAATTTCACCCCTTTAAAAGGGCCGTTAAAAGCGTTTAAAAGCTTAACGCCCCCGCAATACTCTGCCGGGAAAAATTTCAAAGCGTTATAACCCAATTCTAAGGCTTGCATGACTTCACTGCTGCTAGAAACCCCAGGTATTAGGGGCATGCCTTTTTTCTTTGCGTGTTCTAAAAGCTTTATCGTAAGACCCGGGCTAATCAAAAACTCTGCCCCCCTATTTTGAGCCTGCTCTAATTGAGTGAGATTGAGTATCGTGCCAGCACCCACGCGCATTTCTGGCACATTCTTAGCGATAAGCTCTATGGCTTCTAAAGCGCAACTGGAGCGCAAAGTTACTTCTATGATTGGAATACCCCCCTCTATCAGGCTTTGCGCTAAAGGCACAGCGTCTTTTATATTTTCAACCACCACCACAGGGACAATGGGGCTGATTTGTAAAACCTCTATTATTTTATCTTGCATTTTATCTCCTTTATATTTTTATGCCAAAACTCATGCCACCCTCTTCAGCGGTATTAACATTCAATCTCAAGCTTGTAAATAATTCCCTACCCAACCCAAAAGTAGGCTTTTCTAAATTTTCTAAGGTTTCTAAAAACAAGGGGTTGATGCCTCTCTTTTCAAAATCCTTTTCAAGCACATTCAAGGCATTATTAGGAGCGTCTAATTCTATCCAATCGCCATCTTTAATCTTAATGATCGCCCCGTTTAACGCCCCCTCAGGGCTTAAATGAATCGCGCTAGGCACTTTCCCGCTCGCCCCGCTCATGCGCCCATCCGTAACGAGCGCGACCTTATAGCCCATATCCTGCAAAGCCCCTAAATTCGTGGTGAGTTTGTGCAATTCTGGCATGCCATTAGATTTAGGCCCTTGGAAAGGCAAGACAGCGACAAAATCCCTTTCTAATTCTTTATTTTTAAAGCGTTCTAAAAACTCGCTTTGGGTTTTAAAAACAATCGCTCTAGCCTTAACTTTCCTATGCTCATCTTTAATGGCTGAGATTTTAATCACGGCCCGCCCTAAATTACCTTTTAAGATTTTAAGCCCCCCATTAGCGGCAAAAGGCTCGCTCACAGGGCGTAAAATATCCGTATTCAGGCTATGATTGATGGCGTCTTTATACGCCAAGTGGTCGTTTTCTAAAAAGGGGGTTTTGGTGTAATTTTGCATGCCTTTTTGCGTTTCTGTATCCATAATGGTATGCGTGTCTTCAAATAAAAGCCCCTCTTTTAACAATTCTTTGATCACAAACGCTAAGCCCCCACAGGCTTCAAAAGCGTTCACATCCGCTGATCCGTTAGGATAGACTTTAGCTAAAAGGGGTATGAGGTTAGAAACTGCGTCAAAATCGTTCCAATTGAGGATCACCCCACAAGATCTAGCGATAGCGATCAAATGCAAAGTGTGGTTAGTAGAACCCCCTGTTGCCATCAAGCCTATAAGAGCGTTAAGAATGCTTTTTTCATCAATGAGTTTGGCTAAAGGCAGGACTTTCCCGCTCGCTAATCTTTTAGCGCTCTCTTCTACTAAAACCTTTCGTAAGGGGTTGTTAGGGTTGATAAAACTAGAATTAGCCACATGCAACCCCATAAATTCCATCATCATTTGATTAGAATTAGCCGTGCCATAAAAAGTGCAAGTGCCCACATCATGATAGCTTTGCATTTCCACTTTTAAAAGCTCTTCTCTGTTGATCTTTCCCATTGCAAAATCCTGGCGCGCTTTGGCTTTTTTATAATTTTCTATCCCGCTCACCATAGGCCCGCTTGGCACAAACACGCTCGCTAAATTCCCAAAGCTTAACGCTCCTATGAGCAAGCCTGGCACGATTTTATCGCACACGCCCAAAAAAAACGCCCCGTCAAAAACATTATGGCTTAACCCTACGGCGGTGCTTAATGCGATCACATCTCTGCTGAACAAGCTCAATTCCATGCCCTCATAACCCTGCGTGATACCATCACACATCGCTGGCACCCCACTAGCGACGCTCGCATAGGCGTTATGCTCTTGCAACTCTTTTTTAATCAGATCAGGGTAATTTTTAAAAGGTTGGTGGGCTGAAAGCATGTCGTTATAAGCGGTGATAATCGCAAAATGCTTTCTTTTATGCGAACCTAAAGGCATTTTTAAATGCTCTGGCATGCTCGCCGTAACATGGGCAATATTCGCGCAACCCAAGCTCTCAATCTTGGGCTGGTTTTTAGGGTTAAAGATATTTTCTAAATAAAGCTCTCTGGTTTTTTTGCTACGCTCTGTAATTTTTTCTTTGATTTGTTCTAAAGAATGCTTAGGCATGAACACCCCTTCAATTAAGATTTAATATATAATAATAACTTAAAAACACTCTAAAAGGGTTATTGATGCTGGATTTTGATTTGGTTCTTTTTGGCGCGACTGGGGATTTAGCCATGCGAAAGCTCTTTGTTTCGCTCTATGAAATTTATATTCATTATGGTTTTAAAAACGATTCTAAGATTATCGCATCGGGGCGTAAGGAGCTGTCTAATGAAGAATTTTTAACGCTCCTTTGTGAAAAGACACAACTGCATTCAAGAGAAAAGGGTGAGGGATTTTTAGCCCATATCAGTTATTTGCGCGTCCGTTTGGATAACCCTAAAGACTTTGAAGAATTGAGTAAAATCGCTACAAACAATAAGCCCTTGATCTTCTACTTTTCTATCTCCCCTAGTTTTTTTGCAACGACCGCTCAAAATTTAGCCCAAAACGCGCTCAATCACGCTAACACTCGTTTGATTTTAGAAAAACCTTTAGGGCATGATTTAAAGACTTGTAAAGAGATTTTTCAAAGCATTAGCGCTTTTTTTAAAGAAGAGCAAATTTTTAGAATCGATCATTATTTAGGGAAAAAGGGCGTTCAAAATATCCTTGAATTGCGCTTAAATAACCCTATCTTAAACATTTTATGGGATCAAATCAGTGCGGTTGAAATCTGCGTGTATGAGACTTTGGGGGTGGAAGAAAGGGGCGAATTTTACGATAAAATCGGGGCTTTAAGGGATATGGTTCAAAACCACCTCTTGCAAGTTTTATCCCTTATCGCTACAGATTTACCCAACGATTTAAAAGACTTAAGGCAAGAAAAAATCAAAGTTTTAAAAACCTTACAACCCCCTAAAGATTTTAAAAAACAGGTTATTCGGGCCCAATATCAAGGCTATAGGAATGAAAATAAGGTCAATAAAGAGAGCCAGACAGAGACTTTTGTCGCTATTAAAGCCTTTTTGGATACGCCTAAATTTAAAGGCGTGCCTTTCTATATTAAGCACGCTAAAAAAATGCCCCACAACCAAGCGAGCGTGAAAATCCATTTTAATGCAGTCAATACGCTGGAATTTTTCCTCTCTCAAGATAAAATCACCCTCACCCTAAAAGATCATCAAAACCCCCTTATTTTAGAAACCCACAACGAACAAGAATTTTTACAGCCCTACGCTAAATTGCTCTATGATGCGATACAAAATAACCACAATAATTTCGCCCACCAGTTGGAATTAGAAGCGTCATGGGTTTTTATTGACACGCTCATAGAGGGTTTTATCAATAACGCCACGCCCTTATATTCCTATGAAAGCCACAATCTCAACGAATCAGAATTTTTAAAACCACTCTATCAATAAAGGGATTTCATGGGCTATCAATTGTTTGAATTTGAAAGTTTAGAAGATTGCCACAAGGCTTTAATAGAGCGTTTTAAAGAATTTTTTAACGCCGCCTTAAAAAAGCATCATCAAGTTTCTGTCGCTTTTTCTGGGGGCCGTTCGCCCATTAGCTTGTTGCAAAAATTGAGCGTTTTAGATCTCAAATGGCATGAGTGTTTAGTCAGCTTGGTAGATGAACGCATTATAGACACAAGCCACAAGGATAGCAACACCAAATTATTGCATGACTACTTGTTGCAAAATAACGCCTTAAAAACTTCTTTCACTCCGCTTTTGCCTGAAAAGATTTCTGGCGATACAAACGAACTTTTAGATTTTGCTAACCAGCATTTCAAACAGCCCCATTTGGCCATTTTGGGCATGGGGACTGACGGGCATACGGCTAGCCTTTTTCCTGAAACGAGCGCTTTTTTAAACGAAGAAAAAGAAAATATCGTTTTGACTAAGCCCGCTAACGCTCCTTATGAACGCTTGAGCATGTCTATCAACGCCTTAGAAAATTGCGAAAAACTTTTCTTGAGTATTAGCGGAGCAGAAAAAAGGGAGGTTTTAGAAAAAGCTTTAAAAGAAAACGCCCCCTATTCTCTGCCGATTGCTCGGATTTTACATTCTAAAAAAGTTACCACGGAGGTGTTTTATGCCAAAAACTGAAACTTACCCAAGACTCTTAGCCGATATTGGCGGCACGAACGCGCGCTTTGGTTTGGAAGTCGCCCCACGACAGATTGAATGCGTTGAAGTCTTGAGGTGCGAAGATTTTGAAAGCTTGAGCGATGCGGTGCGATTTTACCTTTCTAAATGCAAAGAAAGCCTTAAACTGCGCCCTATTTATGGCTCTTTTGCTGTGGCTACGCCCATCATGGGGGATTTTGTCCAAATGACGAACAACCACTGGACTTTTTCTATTGAAACGACACGGCAATGTTTGACTTTACAAAAATTGCTTGTCATCAATGATTTTGTCGCGCAAGCCTATGCCATTAGCGCGATGCAAGAAAACGATCTGGCCCAAATAGGCGGGATTAAGTGTGAAATCAACGCCCCTAAAGCGATTTTAGGGCCTGGAACGGGGCTTGGGGTAAGCACTCTTATCCAAAACAGCGATGGCTCTTTGAAAGTCTTGCCCGGCGAAGGAGGGCATGTGAGCTTTGCCCCTTTTGATGATTTAGAAATTTTAGTGTGGCAATACGCCCGCTCTAAATTCAACCATGTGAGCGCGGAAAGGTTTTTGAGCGGGAGCGGCTTGGTGCTGATTTATGAAGCTTTATCCAAACGAAAAGGCTTAGAAAAAGTGGCGAAATTGAGCAAGGCTGAATTAACCCCACAAATCATTAGCGAACGCGCTTTGAATGGGGATTACCCTATATGCCGATTGACCTTGGACACTTTTTGCTCCATGCTAGGCACGCTCGCTGCTGATGTGGCTCTCACTTTGGGGGCTAGAGGGGGCGTGTATTTGTGTGGGGGGATTATCCCGCGATTCATTGATTATTTTAAAACTTCGCCCTTTAGAGCGCGTTTTGAAACGAAAGGGCGCATGGGGGCGTTTCTCGCTTCCATCCCTGTGCATGTCGTGATGAAAAAAACTCCCGGACTTGATGGGGCGGGCATTGCGTTAGAAAATTATTTACTGCATGATAGAATTTAGCAAATAGTAGCGCTTTAAGATAAAAGCGATTAGCGTAAGGGGTGCGTTTAAGCGCGCCAAGCAACGATACCATATAACCAACAGCTACAAAATTAGTTAAACCTATAGAAACATAAGCAAACCATAAAAACGATACAATAGCGGTATTTTAATGAAACAAGGAGTTTTTATGAGAGTTCCATCTAAAGGTTTTGCTATTTTTTCTAAAGACGGGCATTTCAAGCCCCATGACTTTAGTCGCCATGCTGTAGGCCCTAAAGATGTGCTGATTGACATTCTTTATGCAGGGATTTGCCATAGCGATATTCATAGCGCTTATAGCGAATGGAAAGAAGGCATTTATCCCATGGTTCCTGGGCATGAAATTGCTGGGGTGATCAAGGAAGTGGGTAAGGAAGTTAAGAAATTTAAGGTTGGCGATGTGGTGGGCGTGGGCTGTTTTGTCAATTCATGCAAAACATGTAAGCCCTGTAAAGAACACCAAGAGCAATTTTGCGCCAACCATAAAACGGTGTTCACTTACGATTGTTTGGATTATTTCCATGACAATGAACCCCACATGGGCGGATACTCTAATAATATTGTCGTGGATGAAAACTATGTGATTAGCGTGGATAAAAACGCTCCTTTAGAAAAAGTAGCCCCATTATTGTGTGCAGGCATCACCACTTATTCGCCCTTAAAATTTTCTAAGGTTACTAAAGGCACAAAAGTGGGCGTCGCTGGGTTTGGCGGGCTAGGAAGCATGGCGGTCAAATACGCTGTGGCTATGGGGGCTGAAGTGAGCGTTTTTGCAAGAAACGAACACAAAAAGCAGGACGCTTTAAATATGGGGGTTAAACATTTTTACACGGACCCTAAGCAATGCAAAGAAGAATTGGATTTTATCATTTCAACCATTCCTACCCATTATGATCTAAAAGACTACCTCAAGCTCTTAACTTATAGCGGCGAATTAGCCCTTGTGGGACTCCCTCCTGTAGAAGTCGCTCCAGCACTCAATGTTTTTGAATTTATCCATTTGGGCAATCGCAAGGTTTATGGCTCATTGATTGGGGGCATTAAAGAAACCCAAGAGATGATGGATTTTTCTATCAAACACAATATTTACCCTGAAGTGGATTTGATTTTAGGCAAGGATATTGACACCGCTTATCATAACCTAACCCATGGGAAAGCGAAATTCCGCTATGTGATTGACATGAAAAAATCGTTTGATTAAAGGCTTTTTACTCTAGCTCTTTTTTAAGAGCTTGAGTTGGGTTAGGATTTTTTTGGCTAGTGCATGGAGTTTTAGGATTTTAAGGGTTTTACTAATAAAGCTCTTGAGCGGTATTGAAATGCAGTATTTAAATAGTCTTCGCCTTGCGTTTTGGGGAATCTCATGAATGTGTAAAAAATAATGTTTTAAAAATGTCTTAAGAGCGTCATGGGCAATCTGTTCTTCTGCTTTCCATAAAGGAAAGTAGTAATGATAAGCGGCAATGCTATGGTAGTGGTACCATTTTTCTCCACCTATCTCCCCACCCCCTGTGATCAAATAAGACCAATCGCTCATAAATGGGGTTTTAGCCAAAGCGTTCAGCCATAAATCCGCTTTCAAACCAAAAGGATATGTCCAAGGCTTGATTTGAAAATAAGGATGAGAGTCATATTGTATAACGATAGGTTCTCTTAGGGCTTGTTTAATGGTGTTATGATAAATTGCATTGGCCACGCCCTTTAAATGCTCTTCAGAAAGCCTATAATAGTGTGGGAAAATGCAATACTCTATTTTTAATGGCGCGATCTTTGAACGACAAAATTCTGTCAGTTGCGGTTCTTTATCTATTTTTTGCGCGCGTATGATTTCTAATATTTTTTTACAAAATTGATTTTTTCGCTGGTAAGTTAAGTTGCAATAAAAAAAGCCTTCATACGGGTATATTTTGTCATAAACCCCATAAAAATAATTCTCATCATTTTCTTTAATGCTTAAGAAATCAGCGCTAAATTCATTACAAAAAATAACGTCCACATCGCTCCACACCATTTTAGAATATTTGGGGAATAAATCCGCTAGAAAATATTTCACTAATACCATTTTAGAAAAACGCTTGGTGAAATCCTCATCAAAAGGGTTAGGGATAGTGTCTAAAAAAGGTTCAATATCTTTTACTTCTAAAACAGCAAATTCTTTAAAAGACTCTGTGATTTGGTTAAGTTTTGCTTTATCTTCTTCATTCAAGCCTACCACTAAAGCGTGTAAGGTGTAACGGATTTTTTTATTAGCCTTAGCGATGCTCTCTAACAAGGAATAAATGCATGCACCTGCAGCAATGAGGTAATTCTTATCAAAAGCGAAAGCGATAGGAATATGAAAATCTTGTTCTTTAAAAGAATGGTTTGAAGCTGAAGTCATAAAAAATTAAACACCCTTTTTTAATGGCTATTTTATCCAAAAAAAAAAAACCGAACTTGAAAGGGTTCTGTTTTTGGTTTTTATGCTGTTTTTAAAGCAAATTGATTTAAAAAAGGTTTTAACCCCTTTACTCTAGCCCTTTCTTAAAAGCTTGAGTTGGATTAGGATTTTTTTAACAATCCCATGAAGTCCTAAAATTCTAAGGATCTTACTAACCACCCTTTTAGCTAACGCTTTAGGCATCAAAAACACAAAATAAATAAGCTTATTGAAAAATTTTTTCACTAAACCACAAATTAATGCAAAAATCCTTAAATGGATTTTCCTTTCTTTAAACACAACAAACAGATACGATTTGAAAAACAAATACGGGGTTTTGAAAAGAACTTCTTTTGAAGATTTTACTGAAGAAAAATAATGTTGCTCAGCCATTTTTGTGGTATAAAAGCTCTCATTGGTGTGCATTTTTTTAGTGTAATCGCTCATAAAGGGGGTTTTAGCCAAAGCGTTCAGCCACAAATCCGCTTTCAAACCAAAAGGGTAATCCCAAGGCTTCACCGCCCCCCACCAAGCGTCATAGTGGATAATGATAGGGTTTTCTCGCGCCTCTAAAATGGTTTTCTTGTAATTCTCGTTTAAATACGCGTTAGAAAAATCTTTAATGGTGTAATAATAAGGGAAAACGCAATATTCAATCCCTAAAGCCTTCATGTTAGGCCAACACCATTTCGTGAAATCCAACTCCCCTTTAGCCTCATTCCCCTTTAAAAGATCATGCATTCTTAAGGTGAAATTTTTCTTGCGTTGGTAATCTAAATTGCAAAACAAAAACCCTTCCATCATGTGGTGCTTTTCAACTTCTAAAACCCCATAAAAATAATTCTCATCATCTTCTTTAATGTTTAAGAAATCAGCGCTAAATTCATTGCAAAAGATAACGTCCACATCGCTCCACACCATTTTAGAATATTTGGGGAATAAATCCGCTAGAAAATATTTCACTAATACCATTTTAGAAAAACGCTTAGTAAAATCCTCATCAAAAGGGTTAGGGATAGCGTCTAAAAAAGGTTCAATATCTCTCACTTCTAAAACAGCAAATTCTTTAAAAGGCTCTGCGATTTGATTAAGCTTTGCTCTATCTTCTTCATTCAAGCCTACCACTAGAGCGTGTAAGGTGTAACGGATTTTTTTATTAGCCTTAGCGATGCTTTCTAGCAAGGAATAAAGACACGCGCCCGCAGGAATGAGGTAATTCTTATCAAAAGCGAAAGCGATAGGAATATGAAAATCTTGTTCTTTAAATGAATGGCTTGAAGCTGAAGTCATAAAAAATGAAACACCCTTTTTTAATGGCTATTTTATCCAAAAAAAAAAAAAAAAAAAAAACCGAACTTGAAAGGGTTCTGTTTTTTGGTTTTTATGCTGTTTTTAAAGCAAATTAATTTAAAATTTTATCTTATTTTTGCCACCATTTTTAAAAGGCGTTGATGAAAGGGGCTGTGTTTTAGTTTGACTTCCTTAAAAAAATCTCTTTGCGCGTTGTTATTTTCAGGTTTTTTCATACCACCCTTAATGAAAGCGGCTAGTTTTGTCTATGATTTGAAGTTCATGAGCTTTAATTTCAATCTGGCTTCCCCTCCAAATAACCCCTATTGGAATAGCCTAACCAAAATGCAAGCCCGTCTCATGCCTCAAATTGGCGTCCAATTGGACAAAAGACAGGCCTTGATGTTTGGAGCGTGGTTCATTCAAAATTTGCACACGCATTATAGCTATTTCCCTTATTCGTGGGGGGTTACCATGTATTACCAATACATAGGGAAAAATTTGAGGTTTTTTTTAGGCATTGTGCCGCGAAGCTATCAAATAGGGCATTACCCTTTAAGCGCTTTTAAAAAACTTTTTTGGTTTATAGACCCTACTTTTAGGGGAGGAGCGTTCCAATTCAAACCGGCTTACGATCCTAACCGCTGGTGGAATGGGTGGTTTGAGGGCGTTGTGGATTGGTATGGGGGGCGTAATTGGAACAACCAGCCCAAAAAGAAAAATTACGATTTTAACCAATTCTTGTATTTTGTTTCTTCAGAATTTCAGTTTCTTAAAGGGTATTTAGGTTTGGGGGGGCAGCTTGTCATTTTTCATAACGCCAGCTCTCATAGCATGGGGGATAACTACCCTTACGGTGGGAATTCCTACTTAAAACCAGGCGATGTAACCCCACAATGGCCCAATGGCTACCCCTATTTCAGTCAAAAAAATAACCCACAAGGCGGAGAAATAGGAAAATACTCTAACCCTACCGTTTTAGACAGGGTTTATTACCATGCTTATTTAAAAGCGGATTTTAAAAATCTCATGCCCTATATGGACAATATTTTCATGACCTTTGGCACGCAGTCGTCTCAAACCCATTATTGCGTGCGTTATGCTAGCGAGTGCAAAAACGCTCAATTTTATAACAGCTTTGGGGGGGAATTTTACGCTCAAGCGCAATACAAAGGCTTTGGGATTTTTAACAGATACTATTTTTCCAACAAACCCCAAATGCACTTTTACGCCACTTATGGCCAATCCCTTTATACCGGATTGCCATGGTATAGAGCCCCTAATTTTGACATGATAGGCCTTTATTATCTTTATAAAAACAAATGGATAAGCGTGCGAGCGGATGCGTTTTTTAGCTTTGTGGGTGGGGGCGATGGGTACCATTTGTATGGCAAGGGGGGCAAGTGGTTTGTGATGTATCAGCAATTTTTAACCCTAGCCATAGACACAAGAGAGTTGATTGATTTTGTCAAATCTAAAACCTCTAAATAACTATATCTAAAAATTATAGATATAATTGAAATAAGCTACCGGTAGGCGTTGCCATAAAGTGGTCGCGCTCAAGCCGTCAGTTATTTCCGTTTTTTTGTTAGGAATGACAGGGAATTTCAACCCGAAAGTGATTTCATTGTGGAAAAAGCCAAAACGAAAACCCACTTTCACAAGCAATTGGAAAAGCGAGTTTTCTTTGCCTAAATGTTGAGCGATAATCCCATGCATGGCCCCTCCTGGCATGTAAGTCGCCCCAGCGATGCCTAAACCAAACTCCAACCCTAAAAACATCTTTGGCGAATTGAAAGCGTCCCACAAACCGCTAAATTCTAAACCATAGGTAGAAATATAGGATTTGTGAGAAGAAAAGGTCTGATCATAAAACAATCCGTAACGAAAACCCACATGCTCTACAGCTTGCGTTTTAGCCACAAATTTCCCCCCTAACACCACGCCAAAGCCATTGCCGGTCATGAAATACGATTTATCTATAGAACTGGTGCTAAAAGACGTGTTGATCGCGCTAAGCTGATACCCAACCCCTAAATAAAACGTATTCCTATCCGCAAATTTAGGTTTTTTTGATTTTTCATCAAGCTCTGCCTCTGTGGCTTGAAGCGATGATAATAACGCCATGCCCATTAATATTTTAATTGTTGTTTTATTCATAACCCAATTCCTTTTGTTATCCTACCCCACACTTGCCCTATACAAACTAAAATTAAATCACGCCCTAATAATAACAAAGTTTAAAATAAATATTAGTGGTTTTTATTAAGAACGCCTATCTTTTTAGGATAAATAGCCATAAAATAGCCATAATTCTTGTGGGTATGCCCCCATTTTCCTATAAAAATTCCTAAAAAGATATTGTTATAAGACACATTAATAGTTTTTCTTGTATAATATTTGGGCTAAATTCAATTTATTTTATACGATATTAAGGAGACATATTACCATGTTTCAAATTAGATGGCATGCGCGAGCTGGTCAAGGCGCTATCACCGGTGCTAAGGGACTAGCTGATGTGATTTCAAAAACAGGCAAAGAAGTGCAAGCGTTCGCTTCCTATGGTTCAGCTAAAAGGGGGGCTGCTATGATGGCTTATAACCGCGTTGATGATGAGCCTATTTTAAACCATGAGCGTTTCATGCAACCGGATTATGTGCTGGTGATTGACCCTGGTTTGGTTTTCATTGAAAACATTTTCGCTAATGAAAAAGAAGACACGACCTATATCATCACTAGCTACCTTAACAAAGAAGAATTGTTTGAAAAAAAACCTGAATTAAAAACCCGTAAGGTGTTTTTAGTGGATTGTTTAAAAATCTCTATGGAAACCTTAAAACGCCCTATCCCTAACACGCCCATGCTAGGGGCTTTAATGAAAGTGTCTGGCAT